>NZ_AMXG01000040.1:0-169737 GCF_000313235.1 Pseudomonas sp. PAMC 26793 | reverse complement strand
ATCGGTGGTGGGGGGGTGTGGTGTGCATATCCGTTGCTGCGGTAACGGCGGCATATGGTTCCGCTCTTACAGCGGCTCACTTTTGAAGAGCGCAAAAGTAAGCAAAACGCTCTTGCCCCACCACTCGGCTCCTCGCCTAGGCTCGGAGTGCCCTCACTCCGGCTTTGGACCGTGGGCCGCCGTCATGGGCCATCCCTGGCCCAGGACGGCTAACCTGGCGTCCTGCCAGGTTACCCACGCTCCAAAGCCTGCGTTCGGCCAGCGTGGTTTAACGGGGCGCCTAAGATCAAGATCAAAAGCAAGAGCACAGCGGCCTCCCGGCCGGCTTGAGTGTTGAAAGCAAAATCAAAATCTAAAGCGGGCACGGTCCAAAAAAATGTGGGAGCGGGCTTGCTCGCGAAGGTCGTTAACGATGACGTGGGCATCCTGATTCAACGCGGCGCTCTCAGGTTTTCGCGAGCAAGCCCGCTCCCACAGAAAAGCAGCTTTGCTTTCGCTCTGGCTTTTGATCTGGCTTTTAACACTCAAGCCGGCCGGGAGGCCGCTGTGCTCTTGCTTTTGATCTTGATCTGCGGGCCACGTCAACCACGATGGCCGCAAGTAGGCACGGTGGAGCGGCCCGCGGAGCCGAGCCGGAGTGCGGGCATGCCGAGCCTAGGCGAGGCACCGAGTGGTGGGGCAAAGACCTTTTGGTTACTTTGGCTGGGCCGGCATTCCGGACGTTTGCCAAAAGTGACTCGCTGTAAGAGCGGAACCATAAGCCGCCGTTACCTAAATAACGGATATGTACACAATCAAACCACCACAGCCTGCCGCACCTGCTTCTCCAGTTCAGCCTTCAACCCAGGCTCCAACTTAAGCTGCCGCGCCAACTCATCGAGATAAGCCTTCTCCATGAAGTTCTCCTCATCCACCAACATCACACTGGCGATATACATCTCGGCAGCCAACTCCGGAGTGCTGGCAGCCCGAGCCACATCCGCCGGATCCAGGGGCTTGTTAAGTTCAGCATGCAACCACTGCTGCAACTCGCGATCGTTGTCCAGCTTCACAAACTCCCCTTCGATCAACGCCCGCTCACGCTCGTCCACATGCCCGTCAGCCTTGGCCGCAGCCACCAGCGCCTTCAAAATCCCCTGGCTGTGCTGCTCCACCTGGGCCGGCGGCAGGCGGTCAATGGTCTGTGGCTCGCCCTGAGGCGCACTGGCCTGCTGCGCCTGCCAGTTGCCATACGCCTTGTAGGCAATCACCCCCAACGCCGCCAACCCACCGTAGGTCAGCGCCTTACCGCCAAACTTGTTCTGCAACATGTCCTGGCCGGATTTGAGCAGTTGATCGAGCAATCCACGGGTATTCATTCACAGCCTCCAGAAACTAGGGTTCACAGCACCAATAGGCCCCCAGCGTAAAACTAAGTGCCAAACCCCCCCGATCTAGAGTGCTTCCAGATGTAACGCGCTTACCCCTCAATTAAAACGATATGCACTCGAACAAATCCTGCGCCAGGCGCACCTGATCCTTGCCACCCTCGACAACGTCAAGCGCAGCCTGCAAGTGGGCTAATCCCTGTGAATGATCGTTCCCACGCTCTGCGTGGGAATGCATCTCGTGGCGCTCCGCGCCACAACGCTTCGCAGAAACGTCTTGTTTCACATGCAACGCCATCAACACGCCATCAATCATTTTTCCTTCCGCACCGAACCGCTTAAGCTATTTGGCATCTGTTTAATGTCCGTTGCGTTTGGCCGAAGGCATGTCCGAACCGTTTTCCTTGATCCAGCACGTGCCAGGAACGGCGCGGGATTGTTCACGACAGGTTGTATTTATGCACCGCAGGAATTTGCTCAAAGCGTCCATGGCCATTGCGGCTTACACCGGTCTATCGGCCAGTGGCCTGCTGGCCGCCCAAGCCTGGGCGGGCAATCGCGCCGCTGATGGCGAGGCCCAGGCCTTTGATTTCGAGGCGCTGAAGATCCAGGCCAAGCAGTTGGCCGGCAATCGCTATCAGGACACCAAGCAGGTATTACCGCCGACCCTCGCGACCATGACCCCACAGAACTTCAATGCCATCGGCTACGACGGCAAGCATTCGCTGTGGAAAGAATTGAACGGCCAGCTGGACGTGCAGTTCTTCCACGTCGGCATGGGTTTCAAGACGCCGGTGCGCATGTACAGCGTTGACCCGAAAACCCGCCAGGCACGCGAGGTGCACTTCCGCCCTTCGCTGTTCAACTATGAAAAAACCACGGTAGACACCAAACAGCTGACCGGCGACCTGGGTTTCTCCGGCTTCAAGCTGTTCAAGGCCCCGGAACTGGACCGCCATGACGTGCTGTCCTTCCTCGGCGCCAGTTACTTCCGCGCGGTGGATTCCACCGGCCAGTACGGCCTTTCCGCACGCGGCCTGGCCATCGATACCTACGCGAAGAAGCGCGAGGAATTCCCGGACTTCACCAAGTTCTGGTTCGAAACCCCGGACAAGGACAGCACCCGCTTCGTGGTCTACGCCCTGCTGGATTCGCCAAGCGCCACCGGTGCCTACCGCTTCGATATCGACTGCCAGGCCAACCAGGTAGTGATGGGCATCGACGCCCACATCAACGCACGCACCGCCATCGAGCAGTTGGGCATCGCGCCGATGACCAGCATGTTCAGCTGCGGCACGGTTGAGCGGCGGATGTGCGACACGATCCACCCGCAGATCCACGACTCGGACCGCCTGGCCATGTGGCGCGGCAATGGCGAGTGGATCTGCCGCCCGCTGAACAACCCGGCCACCCTGCAATTCAACGCGTTTGCCGACACCGACCCGAAAGGCTTCGGCCTGGTGCAGACCGACCATGAGTTCGCCAGCTACCAGGACACCGTGGACTGGTACAGCAAGCGCCCAAGCCTGTGGGTAGAACCTACAACTGCGTGGGGCGAAGGCTCTATCGACCTGTTGGAAATTCCTACAACCGGCGAAACCCTGGACAACATCGTGGCCTTCTGGACCCCGAAGAAACCCGTGGCAGCCGGCGAATCCCTGAACTACGGCTACAAGCTCTACTGGAGCGCCCTGCCGCCGGTCAGCACGCCACTGGCGCAGGTCAACGCCACCCGTTCGGGCATGGGCGGCTTTACCGAAGGTTGGGCACCGGGGGAGCATTACCCTGAAGTCTGGGCGCGGCGCTTTGCGGTGGACTTCAACGGCGGCGGGCTGGATCGCCTGCCTGAAGGCACCGGGATCGAGCCGGTGGTGACGTGCTCCCATGGCGAGGTCAAAGACTTCAGCGTATTGGTCCTGGATGCCATCAAGGGCTATCGAATCCTGTTTGATTGGTACCCCACCAGCGACAGCGTCGAGCCGGTTGAACTGCGACTGTTCATCCGCACCCAGGACCGCACCTTGAGCGAAACCTGGCTGTACCAGTACTTCCCACCGGCTCCAGACAAGCGCAAGTACACCTGATACCGAACGTTCCCACGCTTGCGTGGGAACGTCCCTTCGGCGCTTTCAGAACCGCGAAATACTCTTCATTGCCCCGATCAAGTACCGCATCGCCACCTGATCACTCTCGGTCAGGGCGCGGTACTGTTCCAGCAATTCCGCCTCGTCCGAACTCAACCGCCGGCCACGCAACGACATGCGTCGAGTCAGAAAGGACGACACAACACCCGCAACACCATAAGACTTGGCCATGGACTGTCTCCTCGTATCAATCGACTGCTCCTGGTTGCCCATAACCTCATCCCGTGGTTCGACCCGCGAGGTTCATCAAGCCGACTTCCTGGGCCAGAAATCAGACTTACTGTAAGCGTAGAAACTATCTTGCCGGGCGTGAGATTTTTTTAGAGTAATCACTTAAAAAAATGCTTATAGGGCAGTGACCTACAGCGTTATCCCACAAGTGGCCGGTAGAGGTGGATGTCGTCCGGTTCCTGTTGATACAGCTCGGGATCCGGCTGCTTGAGCAGGTGGCAGCCATGCCGGAGATAGAACTCCACCGTGTTGCGCGACTCGGTGGCCGATACGTAGAGCGCCTCGGCCCCCGCCGTGCGGGCGTGCTCACAGGCCAGGGCAAACAGCTGGCCACCCAGACCCAGGCCACGGGCACCATGGCCCACATGCAAAAACTTGAGCTGGCGCATGTGCAGGCCCTGGTTGTGGATAACCCGGTTGTCCACCACCACGGCGGCCAGCAACGTTTGGCCGTCGAACACCCCATGCAGCCAGCCGCCGCGCTTCAGGCACGCGTGCAGGGCCACGGCATCCTGCTCGGCTTCGCCCTCAGGCCAGCCGTGCATGTCGTGGTGCTCGGGGTATAGCCGCAACTCACCGTGTTCCACGCGATAACACTCGTCGACCCGTTCGGTGCGGTCAATCAGCGCCAGCAACGGCAGGTCTTTTTCGGCTAGGTCACGCTTGATCAACATGCTGTGCGTCCGAGGGGTGATGGTGAACAAGGTTGAAGGCTTCCCCAGGCGTTGGCGCTTCGAAATAGCCGGTGATCAAATCGAACTGGGCATCACTGGTTTCAAACGCGTGGGTACCGGCAGCATTGCGTGCACGCAGGCGTGCCTTGCAGACCTCGTCCGGCACGTCCAGGTAATGCAATTGGTGATCGGCACCCGCGCCCTCGAACAAAGACCGCATCCAGCGACGGCTGGCCAGGGTGTTGGCGGGAAAATCCAGCACCACCGAGACGCCGGCCTTGAGCAACGAAATGATATGGGCCGTCAACGCATCGCGCAGGTGGCCGGTGCAGCGCACGTAGTCGCCCAGAGCCTGGATCTGTCCGGGATAAAGGCGTGACAGCCATTCATCCTCGCTGATCAATACCGTCTGGGGAGCCTGCGACAACTGCTGGGTCAGGGTCGATTTGCCGGATGCGATTTTGCCGCAGATCAGGTGCAACATGAGTTTCTCCGGTATTGAAGCCAATAAAAAACCCGCCGGTTCAAGGGCGGGTTTTCATGTTTACCACGATTGCTGTGCAGATCAATCCCGCAAATCGGACTCATGAATCGGCTGGTCGCGATGGGTGGCCCGCTGATACTGCGCCGGCCAGGTCGCCTTGCGCCCACCCAGGTCGTCGTCGGCATGCAACGGCCAGTACGGGTCACGCAGCAGCTCACGGGCAAGGAAGATGATATCGGCCTGGCAAGTACGCAGGATGTGCTCGGCCTGGGCGGGCTCGGTAATCATGCCCACAGTGCCGGTGGCGATCCCCGATTCTTTGCGCACACGCTCGGCGAAGCGGGTCTGGTAACCGGGGCCGGTCGGAATCTCCGCATTGGCCGCGGTGCCGCCGGAGGAGACGTCGATCAGGTCGACGCCCAAGTCTTTCAGACGGCGCGCCAGTTCGACGGTTTCATCCGGGTTCCAGCCGTCTTCGACCCAGTCGGTGGCCGAGACCCGCACAAACAGCGGCAACTCTTGAGGCCAGGCTTCACGCACCGCCGTGGTCACTTGCAGCACCAGGCGAATGCGGTTTTCGAACGAGCCGCCGTACTGGTCCTGACGTTGATTGCTCAGGGGCGAAAGAAACTGATGCAGCAGGTAGCCATGGGCCGCATGGATTTCCGCCACTTTGAAACCGGCGGTCAACGCACGCTTGGCGGCAGCGACAAAGTCAGCGATCACTTGCTGGATCTGCCCTTCGTCCAGTTGCTTGGGTGAAGTGTGCTGCGGATCGAAGGCAATCGGCGAAGGCCCCACCGGCACCCAACCGCCGTCTTCCGGCTTGACGCTGCCGTGCTTGCCGATCCATGGCCGGTGCGTGCTGGCCTTGCGCCCGGCGTGGGCCAGTTGAATGCCCGCCACCGCGCCTTGGGCGTTGATGAAGCGCGTGATGCGTTGCAGGGGTTCGATCTGTTCGTCGTTCCACAGGCCCAGGTCCTGGGCGGTGATGCGGCCATCGGCAGTCACGGCGGTGGCTTCGGTAAAGATGAGCCCGGCGCCACCGACGGCACGGCTGCCGAGGTGCACCAGGTGCCAGTCATTGGCCAGGCCATCGACGCTAGAATACTGGCACATCGGCGAAACGGCGATGCGGTTGAGCAGGGTCAGTTGGCGCAGGGTATAGGGTTCAAGCAGCAGACTCATGGGGCACCTCTTTTATGCAGTGGGCAGGCTCCAGGGTTCTGTTTGAAAGGTCGACGAAAAACCCGTCCCCGGCGGGCTGAAATAAGACAAGGTCACAAGACCGATCACACAGTGCTTAGAGACTAGTCGACAACAGAGGATTGCACAGGGTTCAGCGTGGCTCGATATGGGCAATCATCAGTTGCACGGTTTCCTGGCCACGGAACTCGTTCACGTCGAGCTTGTAGGCCAGTTCCACCCAGCGAACGGTGGGGTTGGGCCAGATCTCGCGGTCGATACCGAACGCAATGCCATCGAGTTTCACCGATCCACACTCGCTCTTGAGCACCACTTTCAGGTGCCGCTCGCCGACGACGCGCTGCTCCACCAACTGGAACACCCCGTGAAACAACGGCTCGGGGAAATGCTGCCCCCACGGCCCGGCATTGCGCAGGGCGCGGGCCAGTTCCAGGTGAAACTCTTCAACCGCCAGGGTGCCGTCGGACAGCAGCCGGCCAGTCAGGTCTTCTTCACGCAGTTGGCGGCGCACTTCGGCGTCAAAGGCTTCGGCGAACAGTGGGAAGTTGGCCTCGGGCAAGGTCAGCCCCGCCGCCATGGCGTGGCCGCCGTACTTGGCGATCAGCGTTGGGTGCTGGCTGGCCACCACGGCCAGCGCATCACGGATATGAAAGCCCGGCACGGAACGCCCGGAGCCCTTGAGCAGGCCATCCCCGGCATCGGCAAAGGCGATGGTCGGGCGGAAGTAGCGCTCTTTCATCCGCGAGGCGAGGATGCCGATCACGCCCTGGTGCCATTCCGGGTCGAACAGGCACAAGCCATACGGCATCGAATCCACCGGCAAGTCCTTGAGCTGGGCCAGGGCCTCACGCTGCATGCCTTGCTCGATGGATTTACGGTCCTGGTTCATGCCGTCCAGCTGCGCGGCCATTTCCCGGGCGGCGGCGAAATCCGAAGTGAGCAGGCATTCGATGCCCAGGCTCATGTCATCCAGGCGACCGGCGGCGTTCAGGCGCGGGCCGAGGATAAACCCGAGGTCGGTGGAGGTGATGCGGGCGTGATCGCGCTTGGCCACTTCGAGGATCGCCTTGATCCCCGGGCGAGCGCGACCGGCACGAATACGCTCCAGGCCTTGATAGACCAGGATACGGTTGTTGGCGTCCAGCGGGACCACGTCGGCCACGCTGCCCAGGGCCACCAGGTCCAGCAGTTCACCGATGTTCGGCTGCGGCTTGTTCTCGTACCAGCCAAGGCTGCGCAAACGCGCGCGCAGGGCCATCAGCACGTAGAAGATCACGCCTACACCGGCCAACGCCTTGCTGGGAAATTCACAGCCCGGCTGGTTCGGGTTGACGATCGCATCCGCCGCCGGCAGTTCATCGCCGGGCAGGTGGTGGTCGGTAACCAGTACCTTGAGCCCCGCCGCTTTCGCCGCCGCCACGCCTTCGACGCTGGAGATGCCGTTGTCCACGGTGATCAGCAGCTGTGGCTCGCGCTGCAGGGCCACCGCGACGATTTCCGGGGTCAGGCCGTAGCCGTATTCGAAACGGTTGGGCACCAGGTAGTCGACGTGGGCGGCCCCCAACAAACGCAGGCCCAGGGTGCCCACGGTGCTGGCGGTGGCGCCATCGGCGTCGAAGTCACCCACGATCAGTATCCGCTGGCGCTGTTCCAGAGCCGTCACCAGCAGGTCCACGGCGGCATCGATGCCCTTGAGCTGCTGATACGGAATCAGCCGGGCCAGGCTTTTATCCAGCTCGGCTTCCGATTGCACCCCGCGTGCGGCGTAGAGACGGGTCAACAACGGTGGCAATTCACCGAGGAATGGCAGGACGGCGGGCAACGGGCGAGGATCGATACGCATGGGGTGACGGAAGCTTCTCTTTAATACAGCGTTGAAAATTAATGCTGAAAACAGCGGTGATCCCTTGTGGGAGCTGTCGAGCCCCAGCGAGGCTGCGATAGGATCACCTCGGTGTACCTGTCAGACCGCGTTGCCTGCATCGCAGCCTCGCTAAAGCTCGACAGCTCCCACACTCGACCAGCGTCCTATCAGTTATCGCCGTTTCAGCCGCGCTCGCCAGCCAGCCATTCCAGCTGGACTTCGTGCTGGCCACGGTCGTCAGTCACGAAGATCGTGCCTTCGCTGATCATCACGTCCCACTTGATCACCCGGGGCATGTCCTTGGCCAGGACTTCCAGGATTTCCTGGGGTACGGCGGCGATGCTCACGTTTTTCAGGTTCTTCGCCACCGGCACCACTTTGCCTTCCCAGACGCGCAAGCTGCCATAGGCCAGCAAGGTGGTGCGTTCGGTACGGCGGGAACACCAGGTCAGGCGGTCCGCGTCCGGCTGGCCGACTTCGATCCAGTGCAGGACGCGGTCATCCAGGCTTTTTTCCCACAGCGCTGGTTCGTCTACATCTGACAGGCCACGACCAAAAGACAACTGTTCGTTGTAGAAAAGTGCGTAGGCCAGCAGGCGCACGGTCATGCGCTCTTCGGTTTCCGAAGGGTGGCGGGCGATGGTCTGCTTGACGCTCTCGTACACCGAACGATCAAGGTCGGTGAGGTTGAGTTCAAACTTGTAGGTCGTGGACGGCTGGGCCATGAACGGACTTCTAGAGACAGGGAAAGGCGGCAAGTCTAACCGATGGCGAGGTGATTCAACGAATCCTGCGCAGCATCATCCTTATCACTGCGCCACTCGCCTATGTTAAAAGGCTCACATCCCTGCCCTGCCCGAAAGGTTCCTCATGTCGTTTACCGCCAAACCACTTGCCGGCCTGAAAGTCATCGAACTCGGCACCTTGATCGCCGGCCCGTTTGCGTCCCGCATCTGTGCCGAGTTCGGCGCCGAGGTGATCAAGGTCGAATCCCCGGATGGCGGCGACCCGCTGCGCAAGTGGCGCAAGCTGTATGAAGGCACCTCGCTGTGGTGGTTTGTGCAGGCGCGTAACAAGAAATCCCTGACCCTGAACCTGAAACACCCGGACGGCCTGGCGATCCTCAAGCAGCTGTTGGCGGATGCCGACATCCTGATTGAGAATTTTCGCCCTGGCGTGCTGGAAAAGCTCGGCCTGAGCTGGGAAACCTTGCACGCCCTGAACCCGAAACTGGTGATGGTGCGCCTCTCGGGCTTTGGCCAGACCGGGCCGATGAAGGACCAGCCAGGGTTTGGTGCGGTGGGCGAATCCATGGGTGGCCTGCGTTACATCACCGGTTTCGAGGACCGCCCGCCGGTGCGCACCGGGATTTCCATTGGTGACTCAATCGCGGCGTTGTGGGCTGTGATCGGCGCGCTGATGGCCCTGCGTCATCGTGAAGTGAACGGCGGACTCGGCCAGGTGGTGGATGTGGCGCTGTATGAGGCGATCTTCGCGATGATGGAAAGTATGATCCCGGAGTTTGACGTATTTGGCTTTATCCGCGAACGCACCGGCAACATCATGCCCGGCATCACGCCGTCCTCGATCCACACCAGCCAAGACGGCAAGCATGTGCAGATCGGCGCCAATGGCGACGCAATCTTCAAGCGGTTCATGTCGGCCATTGGTCGGGACGACCTGGCCAACGACCCGGCCCTGGGCAGCAACGATGGCCGCGACAGTCGGCGCGATGAGTTGTATGGGGTGATTGATCGCTGGGTCAACTCGCTGCCGCTGGAGCAAGTGGTGGAGCAGCTGAACAAGGCCGAAGTCCCCGCCAGCCGAATCTACAGCGCCGAAGACATGCTGGGAGACCCGCAGTTTCTCGCCCGCGAGATGTTCCTCAAGGCCCAACTCCCTGGCGGCAAGGACTTCAAGATGCCCGGCATCGTGCCCAAACTGTCAGACACACCGGGCAGTTGTGAGTGGGTCGGACCAGAGTTGGGCGAACACAACACCATGGTGCTCAATGAATTGGGCTACGACGCAGCCGCCATTACCCGCCTGCGTGAGAATGGCGCGATCTGATGGCCCGGCGCTTCATCATTCGTCTATGCCTCCTGGGTTCACTGCTCGGGGCGTGGCCGCTATCAAGCCAGGCCCAGGGCACCTTGATCTGGCTGCTGCGTGACCTGCCGCCCGTGACAATTTTCGACGGCCCGCAAAAGGGCCAGGGTGCCCTCGACCAACTGCTGCCGATACTCGCCGAGCATATGCCGGAGTATCGACACAGGACCCTCCACGTGAACCGCGCCCGCGGCATGCAAATGCTCCGCGACCCAGACACGCTGACGTGCGACCCGTCCCTGCTGCGGACAGCAGAACGCGCAAAAACCATTGTATTTTCCGCCCAGGCCTTTGCGACGGTGAGCAATGGGGTGACCATCCGCCAAAGTCAGCGGGCAGCGCTGGCGCCGTTTGTGGTGGACGGAATGTTTGACCTGGAGGCGTTTTTGAATGCCCGGGATGCGCGCCTTGGCATCATCGCCGAACGCAGTTACGGCGCCCTTATCGATGAAGCCCTCAGGCACGCCAGTGTTCACAAGCTGGCACCGCACTACGGCAATGACGCCCTCGGCAGCCTGCTGCAAATGCAGCGCAAGGGGCGGCTGGAGGCGGTGTTGGGTTACTGGACAGAAGTTCGCTATCAGGCGCTGCAACAGGGCATCGATCCCCAGGACCTGATTTTTTATCCCATCAAGGGCACCCCGCCCTATCAACTGACCCATATCGGCTGCACGGATACGGCAGCAGGACGCGAGGCTATCGAGCGGATCAATCAGGTACTGCGCGAGATCCCGCAGGAGCAACTGCGGCAGTCCTACGCCTCTTGGCTCGACCCGGTCATGCGTGAGCAATACCTGCAAGACAACCCGACGTTTTTCCAGGAGGCCCCCGGCCCATGACAAATCGCGGGCAAAAAGAAACCCCGAGCAGTGGGGAGACAACTCGGGGTTAATAAGGGCCTAAAAAGACCAGTAACAACGAGCCACAAGCACCGGAGCACAATGCTTGATCTCGCTGTTACAAAATCTGACTCGCCTTACCGTAGGAAGGTTCCCAACAAAAATAAATCTTCATGCACAGGCATTCGGCCGAGTCAGGGCCGCATTGCGCAGGGCCGCCATGACCGAGGGTTCCAGGCGTCCTTCGGCGATCATCAGGTCGCGGTGCAAGCAGTCCACCACATCCACCAATGCACGCTTGTCGGTCAATTGCGCCTGGTCGACTTCACGTTCGACCACGATGGCACCGGCCGGATTCTTTACGGTTACCAGGCATTCGCCCTGCACACCCGAGGTGGTCAGCGTGACCTGATAAGGGCTCAGTGCTTCACCGAGCAATAGGCTGATACTTTCCATCTCGATCACCACTCAATAGTTCGGGAACAATCGTGTAAACGGGAGCTGCATCTATCCTAAGTGACTATTTGTGTCGTAGGAAAGTTCGCTTTTTCGTCTTTCAAGGGTTGCCGGGGGATGACGTGTCCAGCATGCGCTTGCAACATGACAACCAAAAAACGGCAGCACATAACTGCTTACTCAATGAGTTGCCGTTTTGGCGCTGATGCCGAGGGTGAATCCTATACTCGGTGAGTGCGGGTCACGCGGCCACACAGGCCTATCAAAAGCCCCCAATTCGAAGGATGACGACCATGCTGGAACACAACAAAGAGCAGGCTGTACTAGAGAAAATTCACGCTGACATATCACGAATTTATGCCGAACAACGCAAGCTCAACGCAGAATCCCACAAGATAACCCGTGAGAATTTCTGGTACCCCGTGGGTATCGCCATAGGCTTCTTCACGGCTGTCGGGACAGTCATGGCAATCGCGCAAAAGCTACTCGCGTAAACGCCCCCTACGACCAGGGCTGCCTGAAACGCAACCGCCGCTAACCCAAGGAAGGGAAAGCGGCGTTGTTTTGCCGATCGTTAAAACGCCACTCCGGCCATCCCTCCCATTAACAGGCTAGAATCCCCGAATTGCCCCGGGAGCCTGTATTGAAAGAAGCGTCTGATAAGCCATTGCGCATCGTCCTCGCCGACGACCATCCGATTTTCCTCATCGGTCTGCGGGCGGTCCTGGAACGTGACGAGAGGCTGACCATCGTCGGTGAGGCCAACTCACCCCAGGCCCTTGGCGAACTGCTGCAACAGTGTGCCTGTGACCTCCTGGTGACCGACTTCATGATGCCCGCAGAGCCCCAGGCCGACGGCTTGCGCCTGATCGAACAACTGCGCCGGCATCACCCGACCCTGCCCATCGTGGTGGTGACCATGCTCAATAACGCCGGGTTGTTCCACGCCATCCTGGAGTTGGGGGTCATGGGCCTTCTGAGCAAGGCCAGTCTGGCGGATGAACTGCCTGAAGCCATCCGCCAGGTACGCCAGCAGCGACGCTATGTGGCCCAGACCATTCGCCAGTCACTGAACCTCGCCGGTGTCGATCGGGTGCACTCCCAGGATCAACTGTCCCCCCGTGAACTGGAAGTCATTCGCCTGCTGGCCGGCGGCTTGACGGTAGGCGAGATCGCCGCGAATCTTCATCGCAGCAAACAGACCGTCAGCGCGCAAAAAGTCAGCGCCATGCGCAAGCTGGGCCTGAGCAACGACGCGGCGTTATTTATCTATGTGCAGGAACACGGGCTGGCCTAGCCTGAAACGCGATCCACTGTTTCAGTGCCTCGGCATCCATGGGCCGGGCGATAAAGCAGCCTTGCAACCACGCAGCCCCCAACTCACTCACCGCGTGATAATCGGCGGCACTTTCAACCCCGGTCACCACCACCCCCACACCCAGTCGCCCTGCCATACTCATGGCGCCGGCAACCACTGCGGCCTTGCGATCGTCCCTGGCCATGCCGCTGGCAAACGCCGGCGGGATCTTCAATTCGCTGAAGGGCAATTCCAGCAAGCGTTGCAGGCTGGTGCCGCCCACGCCGAAATCACCAATGGACAGCTTGCACCCCATCATCCGCAAACGCAGCAAGCCGGTGACGTGGGCGCTGTCGGTGTTCAAGCGCGAGGTTTCCACCAGTTCGAGGGTCAGGCCATGAGCCGGCACGCCGTGAAGTTGCAGCAAGCCTTGCAGCACCTGGGGAAAGTGCGCGCGCTCCAGCATGCGCCCCGGGATATTCACCGCCACCGGGAGCGCCTGGCCGGTCTCGCGCATGACGTGTGCCACCAGGCCCAGCGCTTGCTCCAACACGTGCCAGGTAAACGCCTCTTCCATGCCGGCAAACTCCAGCACCGGTAGAAACTCGTCAGGCAAAAGCAGCCCGCCTTCAGGAAGCTGCCAGCGGGCCAGCGCTTCAACACCTTGCAACGCCCCCGCCTGGCTGACGATAGGCTGATACCAGACCGTGCCACAGCGTGCGATAACCGCCTGGCTCAGATCGGCCGAGGGCGGCAACAACTCGATTTCGCTCAAGCCCAGCAACTGGCGCACCCGCTCCCAGGACATCGCCTGTGGCCCGGGACGCAAGCGCTCCCGGCACGCCGTCAAGACCTGCCCGATCAGTGTGGCCGACGCAGGCTTGGGCAAACAACCCAGCACATTTAGCCCCAATTGCCGCGCCATATTCGCCACGCCTTCCAGCACATCCGGCTCGGCGTTGCTCAGCAGAATCAACACTTGGGCCTGGCGACGCTCGGCCATTTCCCGAATCAACTCCAGGCCATCGCCCTGCTCCAGGTACAGATCGCAAATCGCGATATCCACCGCGCCCTTGCTCTCCAGTGACTGCCGAGCGGCGTCAACCGTTTCGGCAGTGCGCACATTGAATACGCCGTTGGCATTGAGCATCTGATGCAGGGCCATCAGTTGGAACGGGTTATCTTCGAGGATCAGGACGTTGAGGGAGCGCATGAAAACTTTACCGGGGAGACGCGAGGGTGCACAGACTAGTCAAAACCCCGCGTCTTCCCCATAGGACATGTCTTATTCGGACTGATCCAGACAGGCATCAAGCTCGCACCGAAACTCTACCAATGCTTCGCGCAGCGCTATCCAATGCCTTTCAATCTCAGCGTTGCGCTGATCCCGAATACAACCTTCCAGCGCCACGCAGGCCTTGGCCAGTGGCAACGCATCCACCAGGCAGCATATGCCCTTCAGGCGGTGCAACGAGGCGACCAGCCGGGCCTGATCGTGGTCCGCCATGGCGGTGGTCATCACCCTTTGTTCCTGCTCAAGACTCCTCGCCAGTTCCTGCAACATCTGCTGCAAAACCGGCCCGTCGGCCTGGGTCATGGTGCGCAGGGTCTCGATACTGAAAGAACGCGAAGGCGCCACCCGGGCGAGCACACGCGTCCAGTGTTCAAGGGTCACGGGTTTGACCAGCAGTTCATCCATTCCAGCCTCCCGGCAGCGCTGCTGTTCGTCATCCTGGGCATTCGCCGTGCAACCCACCAGCGCCAGGCGTGGCCGTTGCTCCTGGGCTTCAAGCCGGCGGATGGCCTCGCTCAAAGCGTAGCCGGACATGCCCGGCATGTTGCAGTCGGTAACCAACAGATCAAACACCTCGTTGCGCCAATGCTGCAAGGCCGCCTCGGCCGAGTCGACGGCCACCACCTGATGGCCAAGGAACTGTAACTGCTGAACCAGTACCAGACGGTTGGCCGGCAGGTCATCCACCACCAGCACCGACAGGCTGCGGCCGGCGACGGGCAACGACACGGCAGGCACCGCCGGCACGTCGTCGCTGCTGACCTGGTCCAGGTACAGCTCGATGCACACCACCGTGCCCTGCCCCACCACACTACTCAAAGTGATGCTGCCGCCCATCAACTCCACCAGTTGCTGGCAGATGCTCAAGCCCAGCCCCGTGCCACCGTGTTCGGCAGCCGTCATTGCACTGACCTGGATAAACGGCTTGAACACCCGCGCCTGCTGCTCGATGCCGATCCCCGGGCCGCTGTCCTCCACGCACAGGTGCAAGTATTCGACACCTGAGTGGTCAAGCTTGCGCGCGACACTGACCCGAACCTCGCCGTGCTGGGTGAATTTAATCGCGTTGCCCAACAGGTTATGGATCACCTGGCGCAAGCGCAGCGGGTCGAACCAGTAGTGCCCTTGTGCCGCCGGATCGAAAGCGAGAGTCAAGTGCAGGCCTTTTTTCTGCGCCATGGCTTCAAACAGCCGCTGTATGCCCTCGAAGAACGCTTTCAAGTCAGTGGTCTGCGGCGCCAGTTGCAGATGACCGGCTTCAATCTTCGCCAGGTCCAGGCTGTCCCCCATCAGGGCAATCAACTCCCGCGCCGAGCGATGGGCTACCCGCAGCGCTTCAGACACCGGCTTGCCTTCGGCCAAGGCCCGCTCCTGCTCCAATTCAAGCAGACCGATGATGGCGGTCATCGGCGTGCGAATCTCGTGGCTCAGGGTCGAAAGAAAGGCGCTTTTGGCGTAGTTCGCTTCATCAGCAGCCTGGCGCGCATCCATCAACTGGTGCTCCAGGACCTTGCGCTCGTTGATGTCGATCCAGCCACCGAGCAACCCTTGCAATTGGCCCTTGGCGTCAAAGAACGGCACCGTCCACTGATAGACATGAAACGCCCCGCCGTTGAACTCCAGTTGCCGGTCGACGAACAGCGACTGCTGGGTCGCCAACTGTTCCATATGCCCGGCGTGCAGGCGCGCGGCCGTTGCGTCAGGCATCAACCCGCTTTCCATCAGCGTCAGGCCCTGGATCCGCTCACGCCGGGTGTTCAACTGTTGTTCATAGCGGGTGTTGCAGGTCACCAGGCGTCCTTCCAGATCACGCACAAATACCGGGTTGGGCATGCCATCCAGCAACGCGCGTTTAAATGCCAACTGGTCGTTGAGCCGCTGCTCGGCCTGCAGGCGCTGGCGAATCTGGCGCTTGAGGCGGCTGTTCCAGGCCAGGGACACCAGCACAAACAGCAACGCCATGGCGACCGTCCAATAGGCCCATGGCGGCACGCGCTGCCAGGCCGGCACCGGGACCGGCACGGTCCCCAACCAACGCAAGCGCAAGGCACTCAACTCCGCGACCGGCAGCGCTTCCAGTGCCTTGTTCAAAATGCTCAACAGTTCCGGTTGGTCCTTGCGCACCGACAGGCTGTTGGCCGACCACTTGCCCTCGACACTGCGACCGATGCGCAATTCATCGGCCGGGTAACTCTGAACTTCCACTTCACTTTGGATGGTCGCCGCCGCGCGGCCCTGCGTTACCAGCTCACGGGCCTGGGCATAGTTATCCACCGAGTGCAGCTTGATCCCGGGGTGCTCGCGACGAATGTACCCCTCCAGGACATGGCGTGCCGGCAGCGCCAGGACCTTGCCTGACAGCTCGCTCAAACTGGCCACTGGCGGTGCGTCCGCACGTTGGATAAACACCCAGCCGGAACCCCCAAAACCATGGCTGAAATTCAGGAATGCCTTGCGCTCCTGATTCTCGGCCAACGTGGTGTTCATATCCGCCCTGCCCGTTTCCAGCAACGCCAGGGTTTGTGCCGTGGAAGACACTTCCTCCATGACGAACTGCAAGCCGGTCATGCGTGAAATGCGGTTGAGCAGGTCCACATTCAGCCCCACCCATTGGCCGTCCTTGTCCTTGAATACATACGGCGACAGTTGCTGGGACGCCACCACCACATGGGGATGCTGCAGCACCCAGGCCCGCTCCTGGGCCGACAAGGCGATGCGCTCGGCGGCAATGCCGACGCCCAGGCCGGTGGTCCAGCGCGCGAGGATCTCCCGGCGCACGGAGTCATCGATGCTCGCCAGCGCCTGATCCATCATCGTCCCCAGCAGCGGGTCGGCCTCCCGTGTGGCAAAGGCGAAGCCGATGGGTGCCAGCCGGCTTTCCACCTTGATCTGCAAGCCCAGGTAGGGCCGCAAAGACTTGTAGGCGCGCACGATCACTTCGTTGCCGATAAACGCATCGGCATCGCCTTGCTTCAGCGCTTCCAGGCCGCTGTAGAGATTCGGTGCCAGCATGATGTGGCTGCCGGGATATGCGAGATGGACGTTCTTGACGTTGGCGTAGCCGTCCAGCAACACCAGCTTCTTGTCCTTGAGGTCTTCGTTCTGGGTGGTGTCATCCCGGCGCACAACCACCACCGAACGATCCGGCATGTAGTCTTCGGTAAAGCGCAGCCCCGATACGTCGCGCTCATAACCGTTGGCACTGGTGAGAATATCGATGGTGCCGTTACGCAAGGCTTCCACCGCCTGCGCCCGCTCGGCGAACCCCAGTACTTGCATCGGTGCATTCAGGCGCGCGCCGATCAGGCTCAGGTAATCAGCGCTGATGCCCTGGTAGCGATTGCGGTCGCGAGTGATATCAATCGGCTGATAGTCATCAATCGAGATGCCCACCTTCAACGGCCGATGGGCCGCCAGCCATTGCTGCTCGCTGGTCGTCAGGGGCATGGGCTCGAGGGCAATGAACGCCGGCACCAGTTTGAACGGCAGGCTGACAGCCGCAAGGCTTGCCGACCCCTGCACAAGCAACAGCACACCTGCCAGCCACACATACGCGCGGGTCGATAAATACACCAGTTGGGTTTCCTTGATTATTTTTGTTGGTCGCCGCGCAAGTATGGCTCGCCAGAATGAAAAAGCCCGTCATGAAGACGGGCTTGAGCTACCACGCAAAGCCGTTGGCTCAGAGTGGCTTGCCGCGATTGCCATGCTGGCTGACAAACGCCTGCACCGCTTTCAGGTCATTGGCCAACACGGTGCAACGCTCTTCGCGTTCAAACAGATCGGTGAGGTGCGGCGGCAATTCCAGCGCCTTGCCAACCCCGGCCTTCTCCACCGCTTCCGGGAATTTGACCGGGTGCGCAGTGCCGAGAATCACCATCGGGATGTCCAGGCTGCGGCGGCATTCCCGCGCGGCCTTGACGCCAATGGCGGTGTGCGGGTCCAGCAACTCGCCGGTCTGGGCGTAGACTTCGGCGATGGTCTCGCAGGTTTCGGCGTCGTCCACGGCCAGGGAGTCGAACAGCTTGCGGGTTTCGGTCCAGCGCTCTTGCTCGACGCTGAAACCGCCACCTTGCTTGAAGCTGTCCATCAGGCCAGCCAGGGCAGCGCCGTTGCGACCGTGCATGTCGAACAGCAGGCGTTCGAAGTTCGACGACACCATGATGTCCATCGACGGCGACAGCGTGGCGTGCAGGGTTTCCTTGACGTACTGGTTGCCGCTCATGAAGCGGTGCAGGATGTCGTTGCGGTTGGTGGCGACGATCAACTGGTTGATCGGCAGGCCCATGTTGCGCGCCAGGTAACCCGCGAAGATGTCGCCGAAGTTGCCGGTCGGCACCGAGAACGACACCGAACGCGCCGGGCCGCCCAACTGCAGGGACGCATGGAAGTAGTAGACGATCTGGGCCATGATCCGCGCCCAGTTGATCGAGTTCACCGCCACCAGGCGCGTGCCCTTGAGGAAGCTCTGGTCGGCAAAGCTGGCCTTGACCATTTCCTGGCAGTCATCGAAGTTGCCTTCGATGGCGATGTTGTGGATGTTCTCGCCGAAGATCGTGGTCATCTGCCGACGCTGCACTTCCGACACGCGGTTGTGCGGGTGCAGGATGAAGATGTCGACGTTTTCGCAGTGCTTGCAACCTTCGATCGCCGCCGAGCCGGTATCACCGGAAGTGGCGCCGATGATCACCACGCGCTCTCCGCGTTTTTCCAACACGTAGTCCAGCAGGCGACCCAGCAGTTGCAGGGCGAAATCCTTGAATGCCAGGGTCGGGCCGTGGAACAGTTCCAGGACCCATTCGTTGCCGTTCAGTTGGCGCAACGGAGCGATGGCGCTGTGGGAAAACACGCCGTAGGTTTCTTCCAGGATCTTCTTGAAATCCGCATCCGGAATGCTGCCGGTGACGAACGGGCGCATCACCCGGAACGCCAGTTCGTGGTACGGCAGGCCGGCCCAGGACGCGATTTCTTCCTGGGTGAAGCGTGGCAGGTTTTCCGGCACGTACAGGCCGCCGTCAGTGGCCAGACCGGCCAGCAGAACGTCTTCGAAATTCAGGGCCGGTGCCTGGCCGCGGGTGCTGATATAACGCATGACTGGCTCCTCTAGAGCATGCTTGAACAAGGGCCGCCGAACGCGTGGGGCCCTTGCCGCAAAACGATTAGTTCAGGTGTTCGACGCGAATCCGCACCACCGGCCCAACCACACCCTGCAACGCTTCAAGCGCGGCGATGGCATCGTTGATGTGCTGTTCCAGCACACGGTGGGTCAGCAGGATCATGGGCACCAGGCCGTCTTGTTCTTCGACTTCCTTCTGCATGATCGATTCAATGTTGATGCCGCGCTCCGACAGGATGCTGGCCACCTGAGCGAGCACGCCCGGATGATCCTTAGCCTGGATGCGCAGGTAGTAGGCACTTTCGCAGGCCTCGATCGGCAGGATCGGGTGGGCCGACAGCGAGTCTGGCTGGAAGGCCAGGTGCGGTACGCGGTTTTCCGGGTCGCTGGTCATGGCGCGAACCACGTCCACCAGGTCGGCGATCACCGAGGAAGCCGTGGGCTCCATGCCGGCGCCGGCACCGTAGAACAGGGTCGAACCGGCGGCGTCACCGTTGACCATCACGGCGTTCATCACGCCATTGACGTTGGCGATCAGGCGGTCGGCCGGGATCAGCGTCGGGTGCACACGCAGCTCGATGCCGGCCGGGGTGCTGCGCGCCACACCGAGGTGCTTGATGCGGTAGCCCAGGGCTTCGGCGTAGTTCACGTCGGCAGTGGTCAGCTTGGTGATGCCTTCGGTGTAGGCCTTGTCGAACTGCAGCGGAATACCAAAGGCGATGGACGCCAGGATCGTCAGCTTGTGGGCAGCGTCGATGCCTTCGACGTCGAAGGTCGGATCGGCTTCGGCGTAACCCAGTGCCTGGGCTTCGGCGAGCACGTCTTCGAAGGTACGGCCCTTCTCGCGCATTTCGGTGAGGATGAAGTTACCGGTGCCGTTGATGATGCCGGCCACCCAGTTGATGCGGTTGGCGGACAGGCCTTCACGGATGGCCTTGATCACCGGGATACCACCGGCCACTGCGGCCTCGAATGCCACGATCACGCCCTTCTCGCGGGCCTTGGCGAAGATCTCGTTGCCGTGCACGGCGATCAGCGCCTTGTTGGCAGTGACCACATGCTTGCCGTTTTCGATGGCCTTGAGCACCAGTTCGCGGGCCACGGTGTAGCCGCCCACCAGTTCGATGACAATATCGATTTCAGGGTTGGTGGCGACTTCGAAGACATCGTTGGTAATCGCAATACCGGTCGTTTGGAACTGAGGCTTTGGCGTACGCGTGGCAATTTGCGCCACTTCAATCTCACGCCCTGCACGGCGGGAAATTTCCTCAGCGTTACGCTGAAGTACGTTGAAGGTGCCGCCACCGACGGTCCCTAACCCACAGATGCCTACTTTGACCGGTTTCACTGAAGAACTCCCCATGAAACGGCCGACTCAAGGTCGGCCGTGAAAACAGCCGCACAACTGCGGCTCTCTATTAATGACCCGCCGAACTGTCGGCGAGTCATGATCGTCAAGGCTCGACGATTGTGTTTACTTTGCGTTGAGTGCCAGTTTGGCAACTTGCGGCGCTGGCTGGTAGCCCGGAATCACCTGACCGTCAGCCAAAACGATGGCCGGCGTGCCGCTCACCCCAATCGACTGGCCGAGGGCGAACTGCTTGGAAACCGGGTTGGCGCACTTGGCAGCCTTGATTTCCTTGCCATCGACCATCTTGTCCATGGCGGCCTTCTTGTCGGCGGAGCACCAGACGGCTTGCAACTGCTCGTCACCCGGCGAACCCAGGCCCTGGCGCGGGAACGCCACGTAGCGCACTTCAACGCCGAGCTTGTTCAGCTCAGGCACTTCGGCGTGCAGCTTGTGGCAGTACGGGCAGGTGGTGTCGGTGAACACGGTGATGTGGGTCTTGGTTTCGCCAATGGCCGGGTAAACCACGGTTTCAGCCACCGGAATGCCGTTGATCAGCTTGGATACACCCAGGCGCTCGGCTTTTTCGGTGAGGTTCACGGGCTTGCCGTTTTTCAACTGGAACAGGTAGCCCTGGACGATGTACTGGCCATCGGCGCTGGCGTACAGCACGCGGCTGCCCTTGAGCTTGACTTCGTACAGGCCGGCCATCGGGCTGGCGCTGATGCTTTCAATCGGAGTGTCGAGCTGGAGGGCTTCCAGGCTCTTGCGGATTGTCTTTTCTGCGGCGTCATCGGCGACGGCAAAGGTGGAGACCAACGCAATGGCTGCGATGGCAAAAATCTGGGTCAAGCGCATGGGAACTCCTGAAGGCAGATGCAGGGACGGGAGCAGGAACACCGATCTTCAAAAACGGGTTTGGGCCGTCCCCTTTGCGAACCGGCAAAGCCTACCACAGTTGGGCCGCAGGGCAGCCAGTCGCGGGGAAATTGGGCTTTTTCCGAAGGGTTTTTCATCCACGGGGATGGTGCTTGGCGTGCATCTCCTGCAAACGTGCCCGCGCCACGTGGGTGTAGATCTGGGTGGTGGATAAGTCACTGTGGCCCAGGAGCATTTGAACCACGCGCAAATCCGCGCCGTGGTTGAGCAAATGCGTGGCGAACGCGTGGCGCAGGGTATGGGGCGACAACGACTTGCCGATCCCCGCGACCTTGGCCTGATGCTTGATGCGATGCCAGAAGGTCTGGCGGGTCATCTGCTCGCCACGCTGGCTGGGGAACAGCACATCGCTGGGCCGACCGTTGAGCAACTCGCTGCGGGCGTCGCGCATGTAGCGTTCGACCCACACAATCGCCTCTTCGCCCATGGGCACCAGGCGCTCCTTGCTGCCCTTGCCCATCACGCGCAATACGCCCTGGCGCAGGTTGACCTGCTCCAGGGTCAGGCTGATCAGCTCGGTGACGCGCAGGCCGCAGGCATACAGCACTTCCAGCATGGCGCGGTCACGCTGGCCGATGGCCTCGCTCAAGTCCGGGGCTGCGAGCAGGGCTTCGACGTCAGCTTCCGACAGGGATTTGGGCAATGGCCGGCCCAACTGCGGCATGTCGATTTGCAGGGTGGGGTCCACAGCGATCAGCTTTTCCCGCAGCAGGTAGCGATAAAAGCCACGTACACCCGAGAGAAAACGCGCGGTAGAGCGCGGTTTGTAATTTTGCTCCAGGCGCCAGGACAAATGGTCGAGGATCAGCTCGCGACCGGCGTTGAGCAGCTCGAGGTTTTTTTCCTGCAACCAGCCATTGAACAACGCCAGGTCACTGCGGTAGGCCTGGCGGGTGTTGTCTGACAGGCCTTTTTCCAGCCATAGGGCATCGAGGAAGCGGTCGATCTGGGGATGGTCGATGGCGGGCATGAGGGCTCAGGCTGGGAAAGTGGCGGTGTCGGGTAGATCCTATCGCAGCACAGTCATCTACACATCAATGAAGGTGGGCAAATAATCTGTGGCGAGGGATCTTGCTCCCGCTGGCGCGCGAAGCGGCCCTGATTGACCATTGAGGTCCAACAGAGAGACTTCTATTGCCGGTTTCAGGGCCGCTGCGCAGCCCAACGGGAGCAAGCTCCCTCGCCACAAAAGCGGAAAACGGCTTTAAGGTCAGTGCGACGCTGAATTTCTTCGAGGCGGGTAATCATGAATAGCTACCAGGGAAATGGACAAATTTCAGGCAACAAAAAAGCAGCCCGTAGGCTGCTTTTTTCTGCATCGGGAAGCTGGACTTAAGCCAGTTTTTCCTTGATGCGAGCTGCTTTACCGGACAGGTCACGCAGGTAGTACAGCTTGGCTTTACGTACGTCACCGCGACGCTTAACGGCCATGCTGTCGATTTGCGGGCTGTAGGTCTGGAAAGTACGCTCTACGCCAACACCGTTGGAGATTTTACGAACAGTGAAAGCACTGTTCACACCACGGTTACGCTTCGCAATTACCACGCCTTCGAACGCTTGCAGACGCGAACGGTCGCCTTCCTTCACTTTCACCTGAACGACAATGGTGTCGCCCGGGGCAAAGGTAGGGATCTCTTTGGTCATCTGCTCTGCTTCGAGTGCAAGGATGATTTTGTTAGTCATGCTGTGCTCCTAAGGTAAGTCATCGGACCTACCATCGATACGTTGTTAACTATCGTCCCGCCCGAGGATGTATTCCTCGAGCAGCTTCTTCTCTTCTCCAGAAAGCGAGCGGCTTTCCAGAAGATCGGCGCGTCGTTCATAGGTCCGCCCGAGGGACTGCTGTAAACGCCAACGCCGGATGTGTGCGTGATTGCCACTTAGCAATACGTCGGGAACACGCTGATCCGCATACACCTCCGGTCGGGTGTAGTGCGGGCAATCCAGCAAACCATCCGTGAAGGAATCTTCCTCCGCGGAGTCCACATGCCCTAAAGCTCCAGGCAGCAGTCGTGTAACCGCATCTATCAGGACCATCGCCGGCAGCTCGCCGCCAGACAGGACATAGTCCCCAATCGACCACTCTTCATCGACGTGAGCTTCAATAAACCGCTCGTCAATGCCTTCATAGCGACCGGCAATCAGGATTAATGCTTCCAGATTCGCCAACTCGCGTACCGCCGACTGATTCAGCTGACGGCCTTGAGGGGACAGGTAAATTACCTTCGCCTTCTCCCCGGCGGCTGCCTTGGCCTGAACCAACGCATCTTCCAGGGGCTTGATCTTCATCACCATGCCCGGGCCACCGCCAAATGGGCGGTCGTCCACAGTGTGATGTCGATCTGTCGTGTAGTCTCGCGGGTTCCAACAGGTGAGCTGCAAGAGCCCCTGTTTCACCGCCCGACTGGTGATGCCGTACTCGCTGATGGCGGAAAACATCTCGGGAAACAAACTGATCACTTCAACGCGCAGGTTAGCCACCTTAGAAGTCCGCGTCCCATTCCACCTTCATCTCGCCCGCTGCCAGGTCGACGGCCAACACGCATTGCTCTGTATAGGGCAACAGGCGTTCACGATCATCCAGGCTGCCAGCGCAAGGCTTGACCACCATTACATCATTGGCGCCGGTTTCCAGAAGATGATCGATTTTCCCGAGCAATTGCCCGAGTTGATCAATAACCTTCAAACCTTCCAGCTGGTACCAGTAGTACTCGCCGTCGGTCAATTCAGGGAACAGGTTGCGCGGCACGCAGATCTCATAACCGGCCAGAAGACGAGCTTCTTCACGATCATCAAGACCCTTGAGCTTTGCGACCAGGAACTTGTCGTTCCCGCGTCCACTGACCAGCTCTACCTGTTTCACACTACCTTCGCGCTTGAGCGTCCAGGTCTTGTACTGCAACAGGTTTTCAGTCGGATCAGTAAAGGAATACACCTTCACTTCGCCGCGAACGCCATGAACAGAATAAATCTTGCCGATAACGATCAAATCATCAGCAACCGCTGGCGTCGCGTTCATATTGCTCAGGCCGCAGCCTTAGATGCATCCTTCAACAACTGAGCAACGCGCTCAGAAGGTTGTGCACCAACGCTCAGCCAGTAGGCTACGCGCTCTTGGTTCACGGACAGACGGACTTCTTGACCACGAGCGATCGGGTTGAAGAAGCCAACTTGTTCCTTGTGAGAGCCGTCACGTGGGTTGCGGCTGTCAGTTACGGTCAAGTGGTAAAACGGGCGCTTTTTGGAGCCGCCAAGGGCAAGACGGATTGTTAGCATGTGAACATCGTTCCTGTAGTCGGTGCTGCAAATCTAAATGCACAGCGGGCATAGGTGCCCGAAAGGCCGCATATTCTAAGGAATATCCGGACTTTTGCAAATGTCTTTTTCTGGCGCCTATCAGCGTGCCATTCAGATCTGCTATAGAGCCGTCGGTTAAAACGGCAAGTCAGCTCCCGCCAATGGCGGGTTTGCTGGAGATCCCACATCCGTGTGGGTCGGAGCAGAAGCAAGCTTCTGCTCGAATTCTTTACATTTTCGGCATGCCGCCGCCGGGCAACATACCGCCCATGCCGCGCATCATCTTGGCCATTCCGCCTTTTGCGGAGAATTTCTTCATCATCTTCTGCATCTGCTTGTGCTGCTTGATCAAGCGACCGATGTCCTGCACCTGAGTGCCGGAACCCATGGCGATCCGACGTTTGCGCGAACCGCTGATCAGCTCAGGGTCGCGGCGCTCGGCCGGGGTCATGGAATTGATGATGGCTTCCATCTGCTTGAATTGCTTCTCTGCCGCGCCCTGGGCATTGCCCATTTGCGCCAGGTTCACGCCGCCGATGTTCGGCAGCTTGTCCATCAGGCCGCCAAGGCCGCCCATGTTCTTCATCTGCTGCAGCTGGTCGCGGAAGTCTTCGAGGTCGAAGCCCTTGCCCTTCTTCAGCTTTTTAGCCAGCTTGTCGGCTTTGTCCTTGTCGAGGGTCGCTTCAGCTTGCTCGATCAGGCTGAGCACGTCGCCCATGCCGAGGATACGCGAGGCGATCCGCTCAGGGTGGAACGGCTCGAGCGCTTCGCTCTTCTCGCCCATACCGATGAACTTGATCGGCTTGCCGGTAATCGCACGCACCGACAAGGCGGCACCGCCACGGGCGTCACCATCGACCTTGGTCAGGATCACACCGGTCAGCGGCAGCGCATCACCAAAGGCCTTGGCGGTGTTGGCCGCATCCTGGCCGGTCATGGCGTCGACCACGAACAGGGTCTCTACCGGGTTGATCGCGGCATGCAGCGCCTTGATCTCACCCATCATCTCTTCATCGATGTGCAGGCGACCGGCGGTATCGACGATGACCACGTCGATGAATTTCAGCTTGGCTTCTTTAATAGCCGCCTGGGCGATATCGACCGGCTTCTGGCTCAGGTCGGACGGGAAGAAGGTCACACCCACTTCGCCCGCGAGCATTTCCAGCTGTTTGATCGCGGCCGGACGGTAAACGTCCGCAGACACCACCATCACCGACTTCTTCTTGCGCTCTTTAAGGAAGCGCGCCAGTTTGCCGGCGGTGGTGGTTTTACCCGCACCTTGCAGGCCAGCCATCAGCACAACGGCTGGCGGCACGGCGCTGAGGTTCAAATCTTCGTTGGCCGCGCCCATCAGGCTTTCGAGTTCGGCCTGGACGATCTTCACAAAGGCCTGGCCCGGGGTCAGGCTGCGGGACACTTCAGTGCCGACCGCGCGCTCTTTGACCGAGTTGACGAAGTCCTTCACCACCGGCAAGGCGACGTCGGCTTCCAGCAACGCCATGCGCACTTCACGCAGGGTGTCTTTAATATTGTCCTCGGTCAGCTTGGCCTTGCCGGTGACATGGCGCAGCGTCTGCGAGAGACGGTCAGTCAGATTTTCAAACATGCGCGATCCTTTCAGGCCCTATTCATCGAAATGCATTGTTAGACCGAGGTAATGGCGGCCCAGGCTGTGGTAAATCGCTATTAAAAACAGCGCTCGGCGAGCCTGCGGCGTGGGCAGGTCGCGGATTATAGCGAAGACTGTCGCCATGCACACCCGCTGTCTGGCCTGAGAGTCTTTCGTGTTACGCAGGTGTATGCCAAACTCAGCGCCTTTCGGGCCTGCTTAACAGGATTTATGCTCCCTTTGTCACCCAGTTTGCTACCCAGCCTCGCCGCCGCCATCTTGTATGCCGCTGCGACCCTCTATCAGGGCACTCGTCTGGCCCAAGGCGCCAAGGCCGACAAACGCCTGTTGGTAGGCCTTGGCGTCCTTGCCCTGCTCGCCCACGCGGCCAGCCTGTTCACGCACTTGATGACGCCGGTCGGCCTGGGCCTGGATTTTTTCAGCGCGGCCAGCCTGATTGCCGCCGCAGTGATCGCACTGACCCTGATGGCCTGTTACAGGATTCCGGTGGAGAACCTGCTGGTGCTGCTGTTCCCGCTCGGCGTGCTGACGGTACTGCTGGCGCAATTCACGCCGACCGGCACCGTGCAGGTCATTGATGAAGAGCCGGGCATCCTCGCCCACATCCTGCTGTCGATCCTCGCCTACGGCATGTTCACCATCGCGGTGTTCCAGGCCTTGCTGCTGCTGTTGCAAGACCACCAGCTCAAGCACAAGCACCCATCCGGGCTGATCAAGAACTTCCCGCCGTTGCAAACCATGGAAAGCCTGCTGTTCGGCTTCCTCT
Organism: Pseudomonas sp. PAMC 26793; assembly: GCF_000313235.1. Classification (NCBI taxonomy): domain Bacteria; kingdom Pseudomonadati; phylum Pseudomonadota; class Gammaproteobacteria; order Pseudomonadales; family Pseudomonadaceae; genus Pseudomonas; species Pseudomonas sp. PAMC 26793. The sequence continues at coordinate 142,676 of NZ_AMXG01000040.1, read as the reverse complement.
GGGCCGGCTGGACGCTGCTGTCGCTGTCGCTGATCTCCGGCTGGCTGTTCGTCGAGAACCTGTTCGCCCAGCACCTGGTGCACAAGACCCTGCTGGCGTGCCTGGCCTGGGTGGTGTTCAGCGTGCTGCTGTGGGGCCGCAACCGCCTCGGCTGGCGCGGGCACAAGGCGATCCGCTGGACCCTGGCCGGTTTCTGCCTGCTGATGCTGGCCTATTTCGGCAGCAAGCTGGTTCGCGAATACATCCTGCATATCTGACGGGCAGCCGACATGGACAACTTGCCCTTAGGGCCGATGCTTGCGGTAGTAGCCTTGCTGGTTTTATGGTCGGCGCTGTTTACCGCCATCGAAGCCGCCCAGCAACATTTGCTGGCCCTGCGCCCTGGCACCCGCCAGGGTGACAAAGCCGCCGCCCGCCTGAATTTCCCGCGCAACAGCCTGATCCTCTGCAACACCTTGTGCCGCGCCGTGGTGGTGATTCTCTGCACCCTGCTGGCGATCTACGCCTGGGCGGAAAACGGCCCATGGCTCGGCTGGGTGATCTCCAGCGCGATCCTGCTGGTGCTGGCCGACTATCTGCCCCGCGCCCTGGCCACTCGCCACCCGCAAACCATCCTCGGTTTCGGCAATACGTTGCTGAGCGTGCCGTTGAAAATCCTTTATCCGCTGGCTTGGCTGCTCAACGGCGTCAGCCTGTTGCTGCTGCGCCCATTTGCCCGCAAACCTGGCGTGGTCAAGAAGAGCGACGAGCCGCAGCCGGATCAGGACGACGAGCCGGAAGCCGAAATCCCCAACACCCGCGCACCGGGCATGCCAGGCATTCATGCCCTGGACAACATCACCGTGAATGACATCCTGGTGCCCCGCAGCGAAGTGGACGGCATCAACCTGGATGACTCGGTAGAGGAAATCATCGAGCAACTGCGGGTTTCCACGCGTACCCGGCTGCCGGTGTTCCACAGCGATATCAACCAGGTCGAAGCGGTGCTCAACACCCGGCAGATCCGCCATCTGCTGCCGGACGCCAGCCTGACCAAGGAAGCGCTGCTGGAGGCCTGTCACGAGCCCTACTTCGTACCGGAAAGCACACCGCTGCAACTGCAATTGCTGAACTTCCACAAGCAGCAGCGCCGCCTGGGCATGGTGGTGGATGAATATGGCGAAGTGCTGGGCATCGTGACTCTGGAAGACATTCTTGAAGAAATCGTCGGTGAGTTCGAAAGCGAGCAGCATCTCGACAACCCGCACATCCAGCCACAACTGGATGGTCGCTACGTGATCGACGGCGCCGCCTCGATTCGCGACTTGAACAAAACCCTCGGCTGGCACCTGCCCAGCGACGGCCCCAAGACCCTCAACGGCCTGGTGACCGAAGCACTGGAGACCATCCCGGACTGCGCCGTGTGCCTGAAAATCGGCCGCTATCGCCTGGAAATCCTCGAGACCGAGGACAACCGCGTCGCCAAGGTGCTGATCTGGCACACCAGCACAGTGCCGGTCGCCGCTTAAGCCCCTTGTTGGATCCGCAAACCGCTTCCTATAATCGGGCGGCTTACCCAAGCCCCGCCCGACCGCGTGCTACCCGCACTGAGCGCGTCCAGGCACCGCTTTACCGTGTCTGACCGGTGTTTGCTCCCATCCCGAGCCGCCCCGCGCACAACCCTGATCCATGGGTGTTCGACCAATAATAATCCGCGTCCAAACGCGCAATGACCGTCAGGGATACTTCAATGAGCACCACCTATAACGAGACGGCGACCGCCGCCCCGACCAACTCGACGGCCCGGGTCGCCACCGCGAGCATCATCGGCACCGCCATCGAGTTCTACGACTTCTATATCTATGCGACTGCCGCTGCCCTGGTGATCGGCCCGGTGTTCTTCCCGCAAACGTCCGGCACGGCGCAGATGCTTGCCTCGTTCCTGACCTTCGGTATCGCGTTTATCGCGCGGCCGTTGGGTTCGGCACTGTTTGGCCACTTTGGCGACCGGATCGGCCGCAAGTCGACACTGGTGGCGTCCCTGCTGCTGATGGGCGTGTGCACCACCCTCATCGGCTTGCTGCCCGGTTACGACAGCATCGGGGCCTGGGCGCCGATCCTGCTCTGCGTACTGCGCTTTGGCCAAGGCCTCGGGCTTGGCGGCGAATGGGGCGGCGCGGCGTTGCTGGCCACCGAGAACGCACCGAAGGGCAAACGCGCCTGGTTCGGCATGTTCCCGCAACTGGGCCCATCGATCGGCTTTCTGGCAGCCAACGGACTGTTCCTGATCCTGGCCATGAGCCTGAGCGACGAGCAATTCCGCAGCTGGGGCTGGCGCATTCCGTTCATCCTCAGCGCGGCGCTGGTGATGGTGGGCCTGTATGCGCGCCTCAAACTGCATGAAACACCTGTATTCGCGAATGCCGTAGCCAAAGAAGCCCCGGTTAAAGTGCCACTGGTGGAACTGTTCAGCCAGCATTGGCTGCCGGTACTGCTGGGCGCGGCGTCGATGGTGGTGTGTTATGCGCTGTTCTATATCACCACCGCGTTTTCCTTGAGCTACGGCGTGTCCACGCTGGGCTATAGCCGTGAAACCTTCCTCGGCCTGCTGTGCTTCGCCGTGCTATTCATGGGCGCGGCGACGCCGCTGGCAGCGTGGGCCAGCGACCGTTACGGGCGTAAGCCGGTGCTGATTGTGGGTGCGATCCTGACCATCCTCTCCGGCTTCACCATGGAACCGTTGCTGACCCACGGTTCAACCTGGGCCGTGGCACTGTTCCTGGCGCTGGAGCTGTTCCTGATGGGCGTGACCTTTGCCCCGATGGGCGCGATGTTGCCGGAACTGTTTCCGACCCGCGTGCGTTATACCGGTGCTTCGGCGGCGTATAACCTGGGCGGGATCGTGGGCGCGTCGGCGGCACCGTTCTTCGCGACCAAGCTGGTGGCGATGGGCGGTTTGAGTTACGTCGGCGGATATGTGTCGGCAGCAGCGGTGATCAGCTTGATTGCTGTGCTCTGCCTGAAAGAGACGCGCAATAACGATTTGAACAAGGTCGCCTGATGATCGTTCCCACGCTCTGCGTGGGAACGGCATCCGGTGACGCTCTGCGTCACGCCCTTAAGAGCGGACGCGGAGCGTCCAGCGCGGCATTCCCACGCGGAGCGTGGGAACGATCGGCGGGGGGGTTACAGCTCTACAACAACCGCCTTCGAAGCACGGGTCGCTTTAGCCCGGGCAGCCTCAATCGACTCATCCCGCGCCAGCGCAACGCCCATGCGGCGCTGACCGTTCACTTCCGGCTTGCCGAACAAACGCAACGCCGTGTCCGGCTCGCTCAACGCAGCCCCCAGGTTGGCAAACGCCGTCTGGGTCGACTTGCCTTCCACCAGAATCACTGCCGAAGCCGAAGGCCCGAACTGACGGATCAACGGAATCGGCAGGCCGAGAATTGCCCGCGCATGCAGGGCGAACTGCGACAGGTCCTGGGAAATCAGGGTCACCAAACCAGTGTCATGGGGACGCGGCGACACTTCGCTGAACCACACCTGATCGCCCTTGATGAACAGCTCGACACCAAACAGACCACGACCACCCAACGCCTCGGTGACCGCCTTGGCAACGCGCTCGGATTCCGCCAGTGCAATCGGGCTCATGGCCTGTGGCTGCCAGGATTCCTGGTAGTCGCCCTTCTCCTGACGGTGACCGACAGGCGCGCAGAAGGTGGTGCCGCCGATGTGGCGCACGGTCAGCAGGGTGATTTCGTAGTCGAAGTCGATAAAGCCTTCGATGATCACCCGGCCCTTGCCGGCACGCCCGCCTTCCTGGGCGTAATCCCAGGCTTTCTGCACGTCATCGGCGCTGCGCAGCAGGCTCTGGCCCTTGCCGGACGAACTCATCACCGGCTTGACCACACACGGGAAGCCCAGGTCGGTGACGGCTTTGCTGTAGTCCTCGAAGGTGTCGGCGAAGTGGTACGGCGAGGTCGGCAGGTCCAGCTCTTCAGCGGCCAGGCGACGGATGCCTTCGCGGTTCATGGTCAGCAAGGTCGCACGGGCGGTCGGGATCACGTTGAAGCCTTCGGCTTCCAGCTCAACCAGGGTGGCGGTGGCGATCGCTTCGATTTCCGGCACGATGAAGTGCGGCTTTTCGGCCTCGATCACGGCACGCAGGGCGGCGCCATCGAGCATGTTGATCACATGGCTACGGTGGGCAACCTGCATGGCCGGTGCGTTGGCGTAGCGATCCACGGCAATCACTTCAACGCCCAGGCGTTGCAGTTCGATTACCACTTCCTTGCCCAGCTCACCGCAGCCACACAGCATTACGCGGGTCGCGGTTGGCGACAATGGAGTTCCGATTCGGGTCATCTCAGGTCCTCAGGGGAGCGGATCGTGGGGAGAAAGGCCGGCATTTTACATGAACTGTAAAGATTGGCTTCAGTTGGCGACGCGCTGCCGGCGCAAACGCCAGGCCATGGCCAGCCACACCACGGTGACGCCGGCGAATTTCGAGACCAGGGCGGTGCCGGCCACGGCAGGCGTGAGTGCGCCGATCAGGCCGAAAAAGATGAAGGTATCGAGGGGAATACTCAGCGCCGAACTGATCCACAGGCGATCGTGGAGTGGGCGCTTGGTGATGCTGAACACCAGCCAGTCAATGCATTCGGACACCGCGAACGCCGTGGCGCTGGCCAGGGCGATGGACGGATCGGAGGTGATATAGGACAGCACCAGCGCCGCCAGCATGGCGATGATCGCGCCATGGCCGAAGCGGGTTTGCACCATGTCCCGCAGGACAAACACCAGGCCGCCCCAGGCAGACCAGATGACATCCAGGTGCGGAGCGGTGGAAAAGGCAAAGTTGATCAGCACGACGCTGCTGATATAGGCGATCAGGAAGAACATGGGGCGAGGGACCTGTGAACAAGGGGCACAGGGTACTTCACATTTGGAAATATGTCGTCTGGGCGGGCCCTTTCGCGAGCAAGCCCGCTCCCACATTTTGAACGCATTCCTCCAAGATAAACGCAATCAAATGTGGGAGCGGGCTTGCTCGCGAAAGCGGTCTATCAGGCGCCGGACTTCCCCGGAATCATCCACACCAGCCCACTCGCCTTCGCCCGCTCATGGCACAACCCCAGCACCGCCCGGCGCTCGGCGTTGTCCATGCGACTCCAGCGGGTAATCTCTTCCACCGTGCGCTGGCATCCCGTGCAGATATCATCGTCATCCAGCGCGCAAATGCTCACGCAAGGCGACGCTACCGGCCGTTCAGATACGGTCATTCTTCCTGCTCAACCAGATCACGGGCATAACGCTGGGCGTTATGCACATAGTGTGCAGCGCTGGCTTCAAGCATCTTCTTCTGCACGTCGGTCAGCTCCCGTACCACTTTGCCCGGCGAGCCCATCACCAGCGAACCATCGGGAATTTCCTTGCCCTCGCCGATCAGCGAGTTGGCGCCGATGATGCAGTGCTTGCCGATCTTCGCCCCGTTAAGAATCACCGCATTAATGCCGATCAAGCTGTAATCGTCGACGGTGCAGCCATGCAACATGGCGTTATGGCCGATGGTCACGCCGGTGCCGAGGGTCAGCGGGTAACCCATGTCGGTGTGCATCACGCTGCCGTCCTGCACGTTGCTGTTCTTGCCGATCAGGATCAGTTCGTTGTCGCCGCGCAACACCGCGTTGAACCAGACGTTGGCGCCCTCCTCCAGCTTGACCTTGCCCACCAGCGTGGCGTTGGGGGCCACCCAGCTGTTGGGATGGGTTTCGACTCGGGCGTCGCCCAGGCGGTATTTCATAGGTGGATCCTCACGGCAGGAACGATGGCCATCTGGCTCTTAGGTATTGATGAAGCTTTTCGGCGGTCGATGCAGGCTGATGTTGGTGTCGTCATAGAGCAGATTGATCAGCTCGACGATCATGATCGCCGTCAGGCCCCAGATCTTGTATTCGCCAAACCGGTAACTGGGCACGTACCAACTGCGGCCCTGGTAATCGATACGGTGGGTATGCTCGCGAGGGTCCTGGCGAAAAAACTCCAGTGGCACGCTGAAAACAGCGGCGATCTCGGCGTCATTGGCCAGGTATTCAACGTAATCGGGGATAACGCCTACATAAGGCGTGACGCGGATACCGTGCAGGGAAATCAGCGGGCTCAACGGGCCGATGACTTCCACCAGGCCCGGCGGCAGACCGATTTCTTCTTCGGCTTCCCGCAGCGCGGTGAAGATCAGGTCCGGGTCTTCCGGGTCGCGGCGCCCGCCAGGGAACGCCACTTCGCCGCCATGGGTCGACAACCCGCTGGCGCGCAAGGTCAGGATCAGCTCGGGTTCGTCACTGCGGGTGATCGGCACCAGTACCGCCGCTTCCGGGAACCGACCGTCGGTCTCCAGCGTGTGGGGCGTATGATTGCTTACCCGGCGAAGTAGCTCGTCCAGCATGAGTCATCTCGGTCTGTTGGCTACCTTGCATCATGCACCAAACCGTGCGCACGCCCAACCCCAAAACCCCGGGCGTGTCGCTAAACGACAACTTGCAGGCCATACCCGGTCACGCCAAGATAGGCGCACTCTCCAGGAACCCCAGCATGAACTTCTGCAGCCAGTGCGGTAAACCAGTCACCCAGCGCATTCCCGAAGGCGACGCACGCCTGCGTTATGTCTGCGATCACTGTCAGACCATTCACTATCAGAACCCCAATATCGTCGCCGGCACCGTGCCGGTGTGGGGCGACCAGGTGCTGCTGTGCCGCCGCGCCATCGAGCCGCGCCTGGGTTTCTGGACCCTGCCTGCAGGTTTTATGGAGAACGGCGAGACCGTCGAACAGGCCGCCATGCGCGAAACCATGGAAGAAGCCTGCGCCCGGGTGCGCAACCTGAGCATCTACACCCTGATCGACGTGCCGCACATCAGCCAGGTGCACATCTTCTACCGGGCCGAACTGATCGACCTGGACTTTGCCGCAGGCCCCGAAAGCCTCGAAGTGCGCTTATTCGATGAAGCCGACATCCCTTGGTCCGAGCTGGCTTTCCGCACGGTCGGGCGTACCTTAGAATGCTTTTTTGCTGACCGCCGGCAACAGTCGTATCCGGTGCGCAGCGAGTCCGTGCCGCCGCTGACCCAGTTGGCCAAATAACACTCCAGGCGGCACGTAGTCTTTTCAGGGGATACCGTTTTAATGCGTTGGTTGCTTGCTCTGATCTGCCTGTCGTTTGCCACGCTGTCGCCAGCCTCCACCCAAGTGATCCTGGGGGGCAAACCCGTCGAAAAAATCCTGGTGCTCAAGTCCGCCCATCAGTTGCAACTGATCAACGACGGCAAGCCCCTCAAGACCTACCGCATTTCCCTGGGCAAGAACCCCAAAGGCACCAAGCTGATGGAAGGCGACCGCCGAACCCCGGAAGGCTTCTACTGGATCGACTGGCGCAAGACCAGCGACCGCTTCAACCTGGCCATGCACATCTCCTACCCCAACATCAGCGACTCCGCCCGCGCCCGCCGCGAAGGGGTCAAGCCCGGCAGCATGATCATGATCCACGGCACCCCCGACGCCGAGGACTACCCCGAAGAGCTGTTCCACACCCTGGACTGGACCGACGGCTGCATCGGCATGCGCAATGTCGACATGCGCGAAGTCTGGAACCTGGTCAAGGACGGCACGATGATCGAGATTCGTCCGTAATTTTTCCGCCACTCGTAAAATAATTCAAAAAAAATTCCTGCCCCACGCAGCGCTTGCCGGTGAATACCAGTTCACCCCGGCAAGCTGCGCGCTTCTGCGCGAAAGAAAGACCTCTCTAATACCACTTGAACTGGCGCACTATTAAGGCGCCCGCAAACGCTCGGCTGCACCGTTTTCGCTGCATTGACATGGTATTTAAGTGGTATTAGCTTGCGATCACTACCGGGCGACAACACTCCAATAACCGCATCGGAAACCGACACGATGAATCCCATCCTGGCCCTGCGCCCCGACGATAAACAATCGACGCCGCTGTACCTGCAACTGGCCCGTAACCTCGAAGCCGCGATTCATGCCGGCCAATGGAAATCCGAGCAGGCATTGCCGTCGGAACGCGCCCTCAGCGAGCAACTGAGCATTTCCCGAGTGACCGCCCGCAAGGCGCTGGAAGTACTGTTCGAACAAGGCCTGATCCGTCGCAGCCAAGGCTCCGGAACCTTCATCACGCCACGCCTGGAACAGCCGCTGTCGCGCCTCTCGGGCTTCAGCGAAATGCTCCGGCTCAAGGGGTTTGTGCCGACGTCCCAGTGGCTGGAGCGGGACATCACCCAGCCCACCCATGAAGAATTGATCCGCCTGGGCCTGTCGCCTGCCGACAAGGTCGCACGGCTCAAGCGCTTGCGTAAGGCCGACGACACGGTGATGGCGATTGAAATGACCGCCATGCCCGCCTCTGTCCTCCCCCACCCGCAGGCCATCGGCAACTCTCTGTACGAATACCTGGAGAGCATCGGCAAGCCCATCGTGCGCGCCCTGCAACACATCCAGGCGATCAACGCCTCAGACGAGTTCGCGGCCCTGGTGGGCATCGCCCCCGGCACCGCCATGCTGCTGATGACCCGGGTGGGCTACACCGCCGACAACACCCCGATTGAAATCACCGACACCTATTGCCGCAACGACTACTACGACTTCGTCGCAGAACTGCGCCGCCACGACTATTCCGCTGAACTGCGAATTTAGAGAACTGCCCATGTCCGAAGACAACATCCTCACGCCACACGGCTGGATTCGCGGCCGCCTGGTGCACCAGCACGGCAAGGTCACTGCCGTTGACGGCAGCCCGTGCGACCCGGCTGACAACGACCTGCCGTACCTGCTGCCAGGCTTTATCGACCTGCATGTGCACGGCGGTGGCGGCAAGGACATCATGGAAGGCTCCGACGCCTTCCACACCATCACCCGCACCCACGTGCGGTTTGGCACCACCTCGCTGCTGGCCACCACCATGACCGCGCCGGTGGACGAAATCACCCGCGTGCTCGGCGAGATCGGCACCTATTGCGAAAACCGCCCGACCGGCACCGCCCGTGTTCTGGGCGTGCACCTGGAAGGCCCCTACATCAATCCGGGAAAACTCGGCGCACAACCGAACTTCGCCCACACCGCCTTGATGGCCGAAGTCGAAGAATACCTGCGCCTGGCGCCGATCCGGGTGATCACCATTGCTCCGGAAATCGCCGGCCATGACGGCCTGATCCGCGCCCTCAGCGAACGCGGCGTGCGCATGCAGATCGGCCATACCCTGGGCAGCTACGAAGAAGGCGTCGCCGCCCTCGCCGCCGGCGCCACCAGCTTTACCCATTTGTATAACGCCATGAGCCCGCTGCATCACCGCGAGCCCGGCATCGTCGGTGCCGCATTGGCCCACGCCAAATACGCCGAACTGATTCCCGACCTGCTGCACGTGCACCCCGGCGCCATGCGCGTGGCCCTGCGTTCGATCCCGTGCCTGTACTGCGTCACCGATTCCACCGCCGCCGCCGGCATGCCCGACGGTGAATACAAGCTGGGCAGCCACACCGTGACCAAGTGCCTGGGCGGCGTACGCCTGGCCGATGGAACGCTGGCCGGCAGCACCCTGACCATGGACCAGGCGCTGCGCAACCTGGTGAAGATCGGCCTGCCCATCAGCGAAGCCTCACAACGCCTGTCGCAATTTCCTGCGGACTACCTGGGCCTCGAAGAACGCGGTCGCCTGCAACCCGGCAGCTTTGCCGACTGCGTGCGCCTGGACCGCTCCCTGCACCTCACCGACGTAATGGTCGAAGGAGAAACCATTGACTTCAAAAATGCTTGAAGAGGCCCTGGCCTCCTGCGAGGCCGTCGAGGCTCAACTGCAACGCCTGGACCCATTGCTGGAGGAAGTCGCCGGCCGCCTGCGTCGCCAGCCGCCGCAAGTGGCAATGACCATTGCTCGCGGCAGCTCGGACCACGCCGCCAGTTACTTCGCCTACCTGACCATGCAACATCTCGGGATTCCGGTGGCGTCGTTGCCGATGTCGGTGGTGACCATGCTGCAATCGCCGCTCAAGGTCAGCGGGCAAGTGGCGTTCGGTTTCTCCCAGTCGGGGCAAAGCCCGGACCTGGTCAACAGCCTGCGCCTGCTGCGCAAGCGCGGCGCCTTGAGCATCTCGATGGTCAACGCCGAAGACTCGCCACTGGAAGCCGCCTGCGAATTCCACGTGCCGCTGTGCGCCGGGCCGGAACGCAGCGTCGCCGCCACCAAAAGCTTTATCGCCACCCTGAGTGCCAGCGCCCAACTGATCGGCCACTGGAATCAGGAAGACGAGTTACTTCAAGCCTGTAAGGCATTGCCCGACGGTTTGCGTGAAGCGGCCAAGCAAGACTGGAGCGTGGCCATCGAAGCCCTGCGCGGCTGCCAGCAACTGATGGTGATCGGTCGTGGCGCCGGTTTTGCCATTGCCCAGGAAGCCGCGCTCAAGCTCAAGGAAACCTCGGCGATCCAGGCCGAGGCCTTCAGCAGCGCCGAAGTGCGCCATGGCCCGATGGCCCTGATCGATGACAACTACCCGCTGCTGGTTTTCGCTCCCCGTGGCGCCGAACAAGCCGGCCTGCTGAACCTGGCCGCCGACATGCGCCAGCGCGGTGCCCGTGTGTTGCTGGCCGCTCCCGACGACATCGCCGAACGCGACCTGACCCTGAGCCGCGCCGAACACCCGGCCCTGGACCCGATCCTGGCGATCCAGAGTTTCTACGTGATGGCTGCCGGTTTGGCAGAGGCCCGGGGCATGGACCCGGACCAACCGCGTCACTTGAGCAAAGTGACCCGTACCCACTGAGTTGATTGCAGCGATTTCCTGATGAGTACCGTGCCCATGTCCCACAATAATAAAGACCTCACCCTCAGCGCTCCCCTCAGTGGGCCGGTACTGACCCTGGGCAACGTTCCCGACGAAGTGTTCGCCAGTGGCGCCATGGGCGACGGCATTGCTATCGACCCGCTCAACGATTGCCTGCATGCGCCGTGCGACGGCGTGATCATCCATGTCGCCCGCACCGGGCATGCGCTGACCATTCGCGCCGATAACGGCGCCGAATTGCTGATGCACGTGGGCATCGACACGGTGGAATTGAACGGCGAAGGCTTTGCGCTGCTGGTCAAGCAAGGGGCGCGAGTCAGCAAGGGCCAGGCACTGGTGCAGTTTGACCTGGACCTGATTGCGCGGCAGTGCAAAAGCCTGGTCAGCCTGATCATCCTGACCAACAGCGAGTCGTTTGAGTTGCGGCCCATCACCCTGAAAACCGTCAGGGTCGGTGAGCCGCTGCTGCATGTGGTTGCGCGGTTGGCCGGGGCAGCGAAAGTGATTGATGAGTCTGTCGCCGAAGCCAGTGCGACTATTCGCATCACCCATCGTGGCGGCCTGCATGCGCGCCCCGCGGCCTTGATCCGCAAGACTGCACAGGCATTCAGCAGCCAGTCGCAGCTGCATTTCGCCGGCAAATCGGCCTCGTGCGACAGCTTGATCGGTTTGATGGGCCTCGGGATTGGTGAGCAGGACGAGGTACAGGTCACTTGTCGTGGCAAGGATTGTGAAGCCGCGCTGCAAGCACTGATCGCCGCGCTGTCGGTGGCCGTCAGCGAAGAACATCACGCCCCGGTGGCCGTCGCCCCGCGACGCGCGAATACCGAGGCCGGTGTGCTGCAAGGCGTCTGCGCCGCGCCGGGTCTGGTCTGCGGCCCGCTGTTCCGCCTGAACGGAATCGAGCTGCCGGCGGACCGGGGCAACAATGTTCCGGATGAGCAATTGCAGCACCTGGACAGCGCCCTGGAACAGGTGCGCGGCGAAATCCGCCACACCCTGAACCAGGCCCGCCAGCGCAAGGATGTGGAGGAAGAAGAGATCTTCGCCGCCCACCTGGCACTGCTGGAAGACCCGACGCTGCTGGAAGCCGCTACTAGCGCCATCGAACACGGCAGTGCCGCCACTCACGCCTGGCGCGATGCGATCCAGGCCCAATGCGCAGTGCTGCTCGCCCTTGGCAAACCGCTGTTCGCCGAACGCGCCAACGACCTGCGGGACTTGCAACAACGCGTGCTGCGGGCGCTGCTGGGTGAGGCCTGGCACTTCGAATTGCCGCCCGGCGCGATCGTCTCGGCCCATGAATTGACCCCGTCGGATCTGCTGCAATTGAGTAAGCAACACGCCGCCGGTATCTGCATGGCCGAAGGCGGCGCGACTTCTCATGTGGCGATTCTGGCACGGGGCAAAGGCCTGCCGTGTGTGGTCGCGTTGGGCGAGCAAGTGCTGGAGGTGCCACAGGGTCAACGGGTGGTGCTGGACGCCGCCAACGGTCGACTGGAACTGACACCGGATGATGCACGCCACGCTCAGGTTCATCAGTTGCGCGATGCACAGAAACTGCGGCACCAACAGCAGCACGCGGAGGCTCAAGGCACTGCCAGCACTCAGGATGGCGTGCGTATTGAAGTGGCCGCGAATGTCGCCTCCAGCGCCGAAGCCCAGTTAGCCTTCGAGAATGGCGCCGATGGCGTCGGCCTGCTGCGTACCGAATTCCTCTTTGTTGATCGCCGCACTGCGCCTGACGAGCAAGAGCAGCACCAGGCCTACCAGGCTGTGCTGGATGCCATGGGCGACAAATCCGTGATCATCCGCACCATCGACGTCGGCGGCGACAAGCAACTCGACTACCTGCCGCTGCCGTTCGAGACCAATCCAGTGCTGGGCCTGCGGGGCATTCGCATGGCGCAAGTGCGTCCGGAAGTGCTGGACCAGCAACTGCGTGCGCTGTTGCAAGTCTCGCCGCTGGAACGCTGCCGAATCCTGCTGCCGATGGTCAGCGAAGTCGACGAACTGCTGCACATCCGCCAGCGCCTCGATGAACTGTGCGCCGAGCTGGAACTGACCCAGCGCCCGGAGCTGGGCGTGATGATCGAAGTCCCCGCCGCCGCGCTGATGGCTGAGCAACTGGCCGAGCATGCGGACTTTTTGTCCATCGGCACCAATGACCTGTCCCAGTACACCCTGGCCATGGACCGCGACCACGCCGGCCTCGCCGCCCGAGTCGACGCGATGCACCCGGCACTGCTGCGGCTGATCGCCCAAACCTGCATCGGCGCCGCCAAGCATGGCCGTTGGGTGGGTGTGTGCGGGGCGCTGGCGTCCGACCCGCTGGCCACGCCGGTGCTGATCGGCCTGGGCATCAGCGAGCTGTCTGTCAGCCCGCCGCAAATCGGAGAAATCAAGGACCGTGTCCGTCACCTGGACGCAGCCCAATGCCGGCAACTGAGCCAAAGCCTGCTTAACCTGAGCAGCGCCAAAGCCGTTCGCCAAGCCTGTCAACACCACTGGCCGCTGAGCTGAAAACAACAAAAATAGGGAGACACGCCGTGTATCAACATTTTATCGAAGGGCTGCAACGCCTGGGCCGTGCGCTGATGCTGCCGATCGCGATTTTGCCGATCGCCGGCCTCCTGCTGCGACTGGGCGACACCGACTTGCTGAACATCGCGGTGATGCACGACGCCGGGCAGGCGATCTTCGCCAACCTGGCGCTGATCTTCGCCATCGGGATTGCCGTGGGTTTTGCCCGCGACAACAACGGCACGGCGGGCCTGGCGGGTGCCATTGGGTACCTGGTGATGGTCTCCACCCTCAAGGTGATGGACGCCAGCATCAACATGGGCATGCTCGCGGGGATCGCCAGCGGCTTGATGGCCGGTGCGCTGTATAACCGCTTCAAGGACATCAAGCTCCCCGAATACCTGGCGTTCTTTGGAGGGCGACGGTTTGTGCCGATCGTCACCGGGTTCTCCGCGGTGGCGCTGGGGGTAATCTTTGGTTTGATCTGGCCACCGATCCAGCACGGCATCAACAGCTTCGGCGTACTGCTGATGGAAAGCGGCAGCTTTGGCGCGTTCGTGTTTGGCGTGTTCAACCGCCTGCTGATCGTCACCGGCTTGCACCATATCCTCAACAACATGGCCTGGTTTGTGTTCGGCAGCTTCACGGATCCGGTGACCGGCGCGGTAGTGACCGGCGACCTGACCCGCTACTTTGCCGGCGACCCGAAAGGCGGCCAGTTCATGACCGGCATGTTCCCGGTCATGCTGTTCGGCCTGCCGGCGGCGTGCCTGGCGATGTACCGCAATGCCCTGCCGGAGCGGCGCAAGATCATGGGCGGGATTTTCCTGTCGATGGCGCTGACCTCGTTCCTGACCGGGGTGACCGAGCCGATTGAATTCGCGTTCATGTTCCTCGCGCCATTCCTGTATCTGATCCATGCACTGCTGACCGGCTTGTCGATGGCGGTCACCAACATGCTCAACATTCACCTGGGCTTTACCTTCTCCGGCGGGTTTATCGACATGGTGCTGGGTTGGGGTAAATCCACCAATGGCTGGCTGGTGTTCCCGGTTGGCCTGGCGTACGCGGTGATCTACTACAGCGTGTTCAATTACTGCATTCGTCGCTTCAATTTGAAGACGCCGGGGCGTGAGGATATTCAGGTCGTACAGGCTGAAGCCATGACCGATAACCAGAGGGCCGGGGCTTACATTCGGGCACTGGGTGGTGCGGAGAATTTGCTGAGTGTAGGTGCCTGTACAACGCGCCTGCGGCTGGACATGGTGGATCGCAACAAGGCGGTGGATGCCGAGCTGAAAGCGCTGGGTGCCATGGCGGTGGTTCGGCCGGGGAACGGTGGGAGTTTGCAGGTAGTGGTCGGGCCGATGGCGGACAGCATCGCCGATGAGATTCGGTTGGCGATGCCTTCGTATGTTGCGGCGCCTGCGGTGGTGGTAGCGCCGGTTGAGAAGAGCACGCCGGTGAACGTGCATGAGGCCGAGAAATGGCTGAGTGCCTTGGGCGGTCGGGCCAATGTATTGCAACTGGATGCGGTGGCGATGACGCGGCTGAGGGTGGAGTTGGGGGATGGTTCGGTGTTGTCGGAGTCCCAACTGACGGCGCTGGGCTGCCAGGGTGTGAGCCAGCTTGAGAGCGGGGTTTGGCACTTGCTGATTGGTGATAAGGCTTCGGGCTTGGGTGAGGCACTGGAACGGTTGGTCAGTGGCCGTGAGGTTGGGGTAAAAGCCTGAATCTTTACTGAGCATCAGGGCCTCTTCGCGAGCAAGCCCGCTCCCACATTTTGATCGCTGCCCGTCATGGCAACGCGGTCAAATGTGGGAGCGGGCTTGCTCGCGAATGGCCGTGACAGGCAACAAAAAACCCGCTGACCAAACTGGCCCAGCGGGTTTCTCGTTTTCACAACCAGCGGATCAAAAATCCGCCAACTGCCATACCTCATACGCCGGTGTCTCATACGGATGGCTCAGCTTCAACGCAGCCACGACAGCCACGATCAACTCATCTGCCACCACCAGCTCAACCTTCCATTCTTCAACCACTTCAACCTGCCCTACCTGCCCGATAAACGGCTGGCTGCCGTCCATCGCGCGGAATTGGCCCTGGCCCAGTACCTGCCAGGCGCAGCTGTCGTAGTGGCCGATACGCCCGCCACCCGCGGCGAAGACGGCGGCTTTCACCGTCTCCACATGGCTGTCGGGCACAAAGAAGGCGAGCTTGTACACCGTCTTAGTTCACCCAGACGCGAGCGTTGCGGAACATGCGCATCCACGCGCCGTCTTCGTTCCACTCTTCCGGGCGCCACGAGTTCTGTACGGCGCGGAATACGCGCTCCGGGTGCGGCATCATGATGGTGACGCGACCGTCGCGGCTGGTCAGGCCGGTGATCCCGCGCGGCGAGCCGTTCGGGTTGGCCGGGTAGCCTTCGGTGACCTTGCCGTGGTTGTCGACGAAACGCAGGGCCACGGTACCGGACAGGTCGGCTTCCAGCAGTGCTTCTTCGCTGGCGAACTCGGCATGGCCTTCACCGTGGGCGATGGCGATTGGCATGCGCGAACCGGCCATGCCCTGCAGGAAGATCGAGTTGGATTCCTGCACCTGAACCATCGCAACACGGGCTTCGAACTGCTCGGAACGGTTACGCACGAAGTGCGGCCAGAACTCGCTGCCCGGGATCAGTTCGCTGAGGTTGGACATCATCTGGCAACCGTTGCACACACCCAGGGTGAAGCTGTCGTTGCGCTCGAAGAAGCCCTGGAATGCGTCGCGGGCACGGCTGTTGAACAGGGCCGATTTGGCCCAGCCTTCACCGGCACCCAGTACGTCGCCGTAGGAGAAACCGCCGCAGGCCACGAGGCCTTTGAACTCGTTGAGGTCAACGCGACCGGCGAGGATGTCACTCATGTGCACGTCGATCGCATTGAAGCCGGCACGGTCGAACGCCGCCGCCATTTCCACCTGGCCGTTGACGCCCTGCTCACGCAGTACGGCCACTTGTGGGCGGATGCCTTTCTTGATGTAAGGCGCGGCGATGTCCTGGTTGACGTCGAAGCTGAGCTTGGTGCTCAGGCCCGGGTTGTCTTCTTCCAGGATCACGTCGAATTCCTGCTCGGCGCAGTCGGCGTTGTCACGCAGGCGCTGGATCTGGTAGCTGGTCTCGGCCCACTGGCGTTGCAGCAAGCGGCGCTGGCCTTCAAACACGGTTTCGCCGTTAAAGACGATGTTGATTTCACCGTTGTTGATCGGCTGGCCAACCACGGCCACGCAGTCGCCCAGGCCGGCGGCGCTGAACTGTGCGAGTACGTCTGGCGTTGCGTCCTGGCGAACCTGGATCACGGCGCCCAGTTCTTCGTTGAACAGGATTGCCGCGATGTCGGCGGAAGTTTCTGCCAGGCCATCGAGGTTCAAGTTCAGGCCGCAGTGACCGGCGAAGGCCATTTCCACGGCGCTGGTCAGCAAACCACCGTCGGAACGGTCGTGGTAAGCCAGCAGGTGACCGTCGGCGTTCAGGCCCTGGATCACGGCGAAGAAGGCTTTCAGGTCTTCGGCGTCGTCGACGTCCGGGGCCTGTTTGCCAAGCTTGCCGTGCACCTGGGCGAGGATCGAGGCGCCCATGCGGTTCTGGCCGCGACCGAGGTCGATCAGGATCAGGTCGGTGGTGCCCTTGTCCATGCGCAGTTGCGGGGTCAGGGTCTGGCGGATGTCGGTAACGGGCGCAAAGCCGGTGACGATCAGCGACAGCGGCGAGGTGACGCTCTTGTCCACGCCTTCATCGTTCCAGCGGGTGGCCATGGACATGGAGTCCTTGCCCACCGGAATGGTGATGCCCAGTTCAGGGCACAGCTCCATGCCGACCGCTTTCACGGTGTCGTACAGACGCGCATCTTCACCCGGGTGACCAGCAGCGGACATCCAGTTGGCCGACAGCTTGATGTCGGAGATCTTGGCGATACGCGACGCGGCGATGTTGGTCAGGGTTTCGCCGATGGCCATGCGGCCCGACGCCGGAGCGTCCAGCAGCGCCAGCGGAGTACGCTCGCCCATGGCCATGGCTTCACCGGTGTACACGTCGAAGCTGGTGGCGGTGACGGCAACGTCAGCCACGGGAACCTGCCACGGGCCGACCATCTGATCACGGGCAACCAGACCGGTAATGGTGCGGTCGCCGATGGTGATCAGGAAGCTTTTGCTGGCAACGGCCGGGTGGTGCAGGACGCGCTCCACGCAGTCGGCGATGGCCAGGGTCGATGGATCGAAATCGTCGCCCAGTTCGTTTTCACGCACGGCGGAACGGTGCATGCGCGGGGCTTTGCCCAGCAGCACTTCCAGCGGCATGTCCACCGGGCTGTTGCCGAAGTGGCTGTCGGTGACCGTCAGTTGCGGCTCAGCAGTGGCTTCGCCGACCACGGCAAACGGGCAGCGCTCGCGTTCGCAGATTGCCTGGAAGCGTTCGAAGTCCGCAGGACCCACCGCCAATACGTAGCGTTCTTGGGATTCGTTGCTCCAGATTTCGTGCGGGGCCATGCCCGGCTCGTCGTTTGGAATGTTGCGCAGTTCAAAACGGCCGCCACGGTCGCCGTCGTTGACCAGTTCCGGGAAGGCGTTGGACAAACCACCCGCGCCGACGTCGTGGATGAAGCTGATGGGGTTCT
Organism: Pseudomonas sp. PAMC 26793; assembly: GCF_000313235.1. Classification (NCBI taxonomy): domain Bacteria; kingdom Pseudomonadati; phylum Pseudomonadota; class Gammaproteobacteria; order Pseudomonadales; family Pseudomonadaceae; genus Pseudomonas; species Pseudomonas sp. PAMC 26793. The sequence continues at coordinate 124,669 of NZ_AMXG01000040.1, read as the reverse complement.
TGTCACCCAACTGCCAGCAACGGTCGATGACTTCCTGGCAACGGCGTTCCATCTCAGGGTTTTCACGCTGAACGGAAGCGAAGTCCAGGTCGGCCGAGCTGGTGCCGGTGGCCATGGAGGAAGCAGCGCCGCCGCCCAGGCCGATCAGCATCGCCGGGCCGCCGAGGACGATCAGCTTGGAGCCGACCAGAATCTCGCCTTTCTGTACGTGCTCGGCGCGGATGTTGCCCATGCCGCCGGCCAACATGATCGGCTTGTGGTAACCGCGCACTTCATCCCCACGGGGGGTGGTGATGGACTGCTCGAAAGTACGGAAGTAACCGGTCAGGGCCGGACGACCGAATTCGTTGTTGAACGCAGCGCCGCCCAGCGGGCCTTCGATCATGATGTCCAGCGCGGTGACGATGCGCTCAGGCTTGCCGTACGGCACTTCCCACGGCTGTTCGAAGCCAGGGATCTGCAGGTTGGACACGGTGAAGCCAGTGAGGCCAGCCTTTGGCTTGGCGCCACGACCGGTTGCACCTTCGTCGCGAATCTCGCCGCCGGAACCGGTGGCTGCGCCCGGGAACGGGGCAATCGCGGTCGGGTGGTTGTGGGTCTCGACTTTCATCAGGATGTGCACCGGCTCCTGCACCGCGCCGTACTGGCGGGTCTCAGGGTCCGGGAAGAAACGGCCAGCGACGGAGCCGACGATGACCGAGGCGTTGTCCTTATAAGCCGACAGAACGCCTTCGCTGTGCATCACGTAGGTGTTCTTGATCATGCCGAACAGGCTTTTTTCCTGGCTCTGGCCGTCGATGTCCCAACTGGCGTTGAAGATCTTGTGGCGGCAGTGCTCGGAGTTCGCCTGGGCGAACATCATCAGTTCGATGTCGTGCGGGTTGCGCTTCAGGCCGATGAAGGCGTTGACCAGGTAGTCAATTTCGTCTTCAGCCAGGGCCAGGCCCAGCTCGGTGTTGGCGGTTTCCAGCGCGGCGCGACCGCCACCGAGCACGTCAATCGCGGTCAGCGGCTTGGGCTCGGCGTGGCTGAACAGACCGGCGGCCTGTTCCAGCTGGCCCACGATGATCTGGGTCATGCGGTCATGCAGGCTGCTGGCGATCAGCTCGGCCTCGGCGTCGCTGAACTGGCCTGCTACATAGAAGGCGATCCCGCGCTCCAGGCGCTGGATTTTTTCCAGACCGCAGTTGCGGGCGATGTCGCTGGCCTTGCTCGACCAGGGCGAGATGGTGCCGAACCGTGGCAAAACCAGGAACAAGCGGCCATTAGGCTCTTGAACAGGAACGCTGGGACCGTACTTCAGAAGGCGCGCCAGCACTTGCTGTTCGTCGGCGGTCAAAACGCCGGTAACGTCGGCGAAGTGAGCAAATTCAGCATACAAGCCACTGACAGAAGGTACCTTCTGGCTCAGTTGCTCAAGGAGTTTGCTGTGGCGAAAGGCAGAAAGGGCAGGAGCGCCGCGCAGGATCAACATCTTCGGGACAGCCTCGGGAAGGGGGTGTGCTTTGAGGCCGTGCATTCTAGCGTAAACCGTCGCCAACGGCACCCGAAACGGCACCTATGGCCGCTGCCGGACGTCAGTTGGCATAAATCGTACGGTATCAGAGGGCCATCCCGGGTATTCGGGGCAGTTATTTTAACCGTCACAATCGGCTGCCAAGCCCCGTTTCTGCGGCCTGCAGCCAAGGTTTACGGGCGCTAGCAGACAAGTGCCCCGCTGTCGAGATATGGCGCCGAGGGTCCTTTGCGTATACTGCGCAGATGTTCTCCCCTACTGCTTTACGCCCGCGATGCGCCAAATGGCTCTTCGTCACCGGACTCTTCCTGCTGCTCAGCGCGTGTGTGGATAAACCCAACACGCTCGAGCGAATCAAGGAGGATGGCGTATTGCGGGTGGTCACCCGAAACAGCCCGGCTACTTATTTCCAGGACCGTAACGGCGAAACCGGTTTCGAATACGAACTGGTGAAGCGTTTTGCCGACGAGCTGGGGGTAAAGCTGGAGATCGAGACCGCTGACAACCTGGATGACCTGTTCTCACAGATCGGCAAACCCAACGGCCCGGTACTGGCCGCCGCCGGTCTGGTCAGCAGTGAGCCGCGTCGCCAGCAAGTGCGTTTCTCCCATCCGTATCTGGAAGTCACCCCGCAGATCATCTACCGCAACGGCCAGTCCCGCCCGACCACCGCGGCAGACCTGGTGGGCAAGAAGATCATGGTGCTCAAGGGCAGCACCCACGCCGAACAACTGGCGCAGTTGAAAAAGCAATTTCCCGGAATTGAATACGAAGAATCCGATGCCGTTGAGGTGGTCGACCTGTTGCGCATGGTGGACGAAGGGCAAATTGACCTGACCCTGGTGGACTCCAACGAAGTAGCGATGAACCAGGTGTACTTCCCCAACGTGCGGGTGGCCTTTGACCTCGGTGACGCCAGCCATCAAGCCTGGGCGGTCGCCTCCGGCGAAGACAACAGCCTGCTCAACGAGGTGAACAGCTACCTCGACAAGGTCGAAAAGAACGGCACCCTGCAGCGTCTGAAAGATCGCTATTACGGGCACGTGGATGTACTCGGCTACATGGGTGCCTACACCTTCGCCCAGCATTTGCAGCAGCGCCTGCCCAAGTACGAGAAACACTTCCGCGCCTATGCCAAGGAAGAAAAGGTCGACTGGCGACTGCTGGCGGCCATCGGCTACCAGGAATCACTCTGGCAGCCGGCGGTGACCTCCAAGACCGGCGTGCGCGGCCTGATGATGCTGACCCAGAACACCGCGCAGGCCATGGGCGTGTCCAACCGCCTGGACGCCAAGCAGAGCATCATGGGCGGCGCCAAGTACCTGGCCAAGATCAAGGCTGAGCTGGACGACAAGATTGCCGAGCCGGACCGCACCTGGTTTGCCCTGGCGGCGTACAACGTCGGTACAGGCCACCTGGATGACGCGCGCAAGCTGGCCGAAAAGGAAGGCCTGAACCCGAACAAGTGGCTGGACGTGAAGAAGATGCTGCCGCGCCTGTCGCAGAAGCAGTGGTACAGCAAGACGCGTTATGGCTACGCCCGTGGCGGTGAGCCCGTGCACTTTGTGGCGAACATCCGGCGCTACTACGACATCCTGACGTGGGTGACGCAGCCGCAGTTGGAAGGCAATCAGGTGGTGGAAGGCAACCTGCATGTGCCGGGTGTGGACAAGACCAAGCCGACCGACGAAACCCCGCAGCTCTAATCCCCCCATTCTCCAGACACCACAAAACCAATGTGGGAGCGGGCTTGCTCGCTAATGCGGTATGTCAGCCGGCAAATGCATTAACTGACACACCGCATTCGCGAGCAAGCCCGCTCCCACATTTGATCTCCGTTGATTTATAGAGCGGTGTTCAGGCCGGTAAGCAAGTGCACCACCCCATCCGCCAACACCATCACGCCCGGCACGCCCGCCACCTTCAACGCGCTCGTATCCAGCCGCCCCGCATCCTTCAACTGCACCCGCACCCGGGTCAGTGCCACCCGCTGCTGCGACTTGAGATTCTCCGCCCCACCCAGCGCATTCAGCACCGCCGGCGCCAACGCTGTTTCGTCCACAGGCGCAACGACCGCCTGGGGTGTTTCAAGAACCAAATCCGGGGTCAGGGCCTTCCAGAACGCCCGCTGAAATTTCTCGAACATGTCAGTGCTCCACAACCAATGAGGTTTCAACGGTAGCCGCGTGGTACAGGCGCAACGCCTCACGTACCTGCGCCGCTTCTTCCAGGCCGAGTACCTGGCGCGCGATGGATTGGCAGTCCGCCAGGTCCAGTTCGCGCACGGTGGCCTTGATGGTCGGGATCAACGGCACGCTGACCGACAACTCATCCACCCCCAACCCGATCAGCACCGGCACCGCCAGCGCTTCAGACGCCAGCGCTCCGCACACACCGACCCACTTGCCATGGGCATGGGCCGCCTTGACGGTGCTGGCGATCAGGCGCAGCACCGCCGGGTGAAAGCTGTCGGCCTGGCTGGCGAGGCGCGGGTGATCGCGGTCCATGGCCAGGGTGTATTGGGTCAGGTCGTTGGTGCCGATGGAGAAGAAATCCACCTCAGGCGCAAACAGATCGGCCATCAACGCCGCCGACGGCACTTCGATCATGATTCCCAGCTTCGGCAATTCCGTCAGCCCCAGGGCCAACGCTTCCTCTTCAAGAATCTTGCGCGCCAGGCGCAATTCCGAAAGCAGGCTGACCATCGGCAACATGATGTGCAGGCGGGCGAAACCGGCACTGGCGAGAATCGCGCGGAATTGTTCGCGCAGCAGTTCCGGGCGTTCCAGGCATAGGCGAATCCCGCGGAGGCCGAGGAACGGGTTGGTCTCGCTGTCCATCGGCACATAGGCCAGCGGCTTGTCGCCACCGACGTCCAGGGTGCGCACCACCAGGTTGCGCTCGGGGCCCAACGCGCGGGCGATGGCGCTGTAGGTGCCCGCCTGTTCCTCGGGGCTCGGTGCGCGGTTACGGTCCAGATAGAGGAATTCGGAACGCAGCAAACCGACACCTTCCCCGCCCAGGGACAATGCCTGCTCCACCTCCTGCAACGACGCGACGTTGGCCGTCACTTCGACGTGATGACCATCGCGAGTGGTGGCGGGCAATGAAGCCTGTTCCACTTCCCGCTGGCGGCGCAGCACGTGCTGTTGGCGGGTGGCTTGCAGTTGCTCGATCTCGGCCAGGTCCGGGTTAAGGTGCAGCTCGCCTTTGTCGGCATCCAGCAGCACCTGCTTGCCGTTGGTCAACTCCAGCACCTGCGCCGGCACGCCGCAGATGGCCGGCAAGCCAAGGGCGCGGGCAAGGATGGCGACGTGGCTGGTAGCACCACCGCCCACCGTGACGAAGCCCAACACCTTGCGGGTGTCGAGGCTGGCAGTTTGCGAAGGCGTCAGTTGCTCGGCAATCAGGATCGCCTGCTCCGGTAAATCCCAGGCGCGGTCATGAACCCCGAGGATCAGTTTCAACACCCGCTGGCCAACGTCAGCCAGGTCGGCAGCGCGCTCGGCGAGCAAGGCATTGCCCAGGCCCTGGAAGAGCGTGGCGGTGGCTTCGGTGGCGCTGTTCCAGGCGAAGGCCGCGCTTTTGCCCTGGTCCAGCAGGTCGCGGGTCTGTTCCAGCAGGGCCGGATCGTCCAGTAACTCCTGATGGGCGCGGAAGATCTCGGACTGGGCGGTGCCGACGGCCTTTTCCTGCAAGGCTTGCAGCGCCTGGTTGGCGTTGTTCAGGGCATGGGTCAGGGCCGCGCGCTCCAGCGCCTCACCGTTGCCGGCTTCGGCGAAGGTCAATGCCGGTTCTTTAACCTGCACCACCTGGCCAAACGCCGAACCGGGCGAGGCACACACACCGCGCAGCATGGTCGCCGATGAATCAGGCACCACGGGTGCAGCAGGTGAATGAGCCGTGACGGCTTCCCCGCAGCCTTCGGCCAGCAAGGTTACCAGCGCCTGGATCGCCGCTTCGGCGTCCTCGCCTGCCGCGCTGACTTGCACGATGTCACCCTGCACCGTCTGCAACGCCATGATCCGCACCAGCGACTTGGCGTTGGCGCTCTCGGTTTGCTTGTGCAGGTAAATACTCGCCTTGAAGCCTTTGGCCGCCTGCGCCAGCACCGCCGCCGGGCGCGCATGCAGGCCGTTGGCGTTGGGCAAGGTCAGTGGCTTGGAGAACAAGGCGTCCCCCTCCTCGTCCTTTACCTCGTCGGCAACGGCTTGCGGCGTTACTCGCAGCAGCGGTTGCCCCACATCCACCAAACCCTGCTCGGGCGTCAGCAGTTTGAAGGGCTCACCACTGACCACCAGCATCAGGGTCAGCAAACTACGGGCATTGAGCGCCACGTAGTCGGCATCGAATTCAATCAGCGGTTGCCCGGCTTCCACCCGCTGGCCTTCCTCAACCAGCCGGGTGAACCCCTTGCCCGCGAGATTCACGGTGTCCAGGCCGATGTGCATCAGCACCTGGACGCCGTTGTCGTCGGTGACACTCACCGCATGACCACTGTCCTGGATATTGCTGATCACCCCGGCCAGCGGCGCGCAGAGGGTCTGCGAGGTCGGATCGATGCACAGGCCATCGCCGATCAGGCGACTGGAGAACACCGGATCAGGCACCTGGTCCAGGGCGAGCAGCACCCCAGACAAGGGCGCCAGCAATTCAAGGGGTTGAGTTGTGGTCATGACTTCACCTGCTGTCTTGTTCTGTAAAAATCCCTGTAGGAGCGAGCTTGCTCGCGAAGGTCGTCAACGATAACGCGTGCATTCTGGATAGACGCGTTGCCCTTGAGTTTTTCGCGAGCAAGCTCGCTCCTACAGATAAGTGATTACTTCCACCAATATTCGACTTGCACACCAAAATTGGAACCATGCAACGCCGTGCCGTAGCTGCCGGTGTCGGACAACGCCGAACCTGCCGCCAGTTCATTGGCCGCACGCTTGGCCGCTTCGTTCCAGGTCGCGTAGGTGTAATACAAGCGCACTTCCGGTCGTGCCCAGAAATCCGGGCCTTTGGGGGACCAGGTCGGGGCGAAGGTAAATTTGCTCAGCTTGCGCGTACCACCGGTGGCCTCGACCTGATCATGGCCAAGTTCGGTGACCAGTTTGAACTGTTCGGAGATGGCATAGGCCGGGCGCACGCCCAGCGACATCCAGGTCTGGTCCTGGCTGCCCGGGCGAATATCCTTCTGGTACACGGCCTCGATCTGCCCGCCAAAACGCGGGGTCACTTGCCAGTCGAAGAACTCCACCGCGCGGTAGCTCTTGCTGCTTTTATCGAGGAAGGTATCGCCGGTGTAGCCGAGGCCGGTGCCGGGGCCTTCTCCGTACTGCAGGGCAAACTTGTTGCGCCCGCCGAGGAAGGGTTTCTGCACGTGCTGGGCGGTAATGGCCCAGCCACTGTTGGTCTCACGGCCACCGGCTTTTTCGATGTAACTCAAGCCCAGTTCCAGCTCACCGCCGGGGTTGGTCTTGAAGCCGGCCACGTTGAAGTCGTGACGGGTGGCGTATTCCTTCTGGTACAGGTTGTCCTTGCGGGACAGCGCATAGCTGTACTTCAGGTCGCCGATTTTCACGTCCTCGATACCGCCGCCTGTGGCGCTCTGGTTCCAGTAGTAGAAGTCGGAGATATGGATGTCGTTTCGTTTGTAATAGCGCCGGCCGGCCCACAGCGAACCGCCGTTGAGGCTGGGAATGTTCGACCACTGCGCATACATCTGCGGCATGCGGGCCGAGCCGTTTTCTTCACCCTGGAACTTCAGCGCCCGGTCGTACTTGTTGTACAACGAGGCCATGGCATCGACGCTGAACACCGAGCCGTCGTCGAGGGTCAGCAGGTCCTGGCGCAACTCGAGTTCGGCGTACTGCTCGCACTCGTTGCCCAGACGGTATTTGGATTGTGCACCCGGCAACTGGAAGCACTGCTGCTTGCCACTGCCGGTTGAAGTCCCCGCGCCGCTACGCAAGTAGCCGGCAAATTCCAACGCATGAGCTGCCATCGGCAAGGTCAGGCAGGATGCAACGAGGCCCAGCTTTATTGTTGTTTTCATGAAGCACTCCGATATTTTTATTATGTTTTTTTAAAGCGCCCCGGCGCTCCCACACCGGGGGGGTAAAGCGGGTCTCAGTCCTTGAGGTGCAGCACAAACGATTCATACGGGCGCAGCGAGACCTGGCTCGAACGCTGTGGGCAGTCGTCGTAGTTGCTGATCAGCAGGCGTTGCTCACTCGCCGCCGTCAGCAGGCCATCGGGCAGTTCGATCTGGCAGGGCGTACCGTAGAAGTTGTTCAGCACCAGCAGGCGCTCGCCGTGGCCTTCGCGCAGGTATGCCCAGACCTGGGTGTGCTGTGGCAGCAGTTGGCGATAAACGCCTTCCTGAATCAGCGGCTCGTGCCGACGCAGTTCGATCAGCGCGCGGTAGTGATGCAGCACCGAATGCGGGTCATCCAGCTGGCTTTGCACGTTGATCCGGGCCGCGTTGGCCGGGATGCCGATCCACGGTTCGCCCCGGCTGAAGCCGGCGTTTTGCTCGGCATTCCACTGCATCGGTGTGCGGCCGTTGTCGCGGGACTTCTGCATGATCGCCGCCATGCTCGACGCTTCGGACTCCCCCGCCTCGCGCTTGAGCCGGTAGATGTTCAGGGTTTCGACATCCCGGTATTGGTCGATGGTGTCGAAGCCCGGATTGGTCATGCCCAGCTCTTCGCCCTGGTACACAAAAGGTGTGCCCTGGAGGAAGTGCAACGCAGTGGCGAGCATCTTCGCCGAGACCACGCGGTGCTCGCCGTCGTCACCAAAACGCGAGACCACTCGCGGCTGGTCGTGGTTACACCAGAACAGCGCATTCCAGCCGCCACCGGCCTGCATGCCGAGTTGCCAGTCAGACAAAATCTGCTTGAGTTGCAGGAAGTCGAAGTCGGCCGCGACCCACTTTTGCAGGTTCGGGTAATCGACTTTCAGGTGGTGAAAGTTGAAGGTCATCGACAGCTCTTTCGACTGCGGGTTCGAATAACGAATGCAGTGCTCAAGGCTGGTGGACGACATCTCGCCGACGTTGATCAGGTCATGCCCCTCGAACACTTCGCGGTGCATTTCCTTCAGGTATTCGTGCACGTTCGGGCCGTCGGTGTAGAAGCGTCGGCCGTCGCTGTTGTCTTCCGGGAAATCCGCCGGCTTGGAGATCAGGTTGATCACGTCCAGGCGGAAACCGCCCACGCCCTTGTCGCGCCAGAAGCGCATCAACTTGAACACTTCGGCGCGCACCTTGGGGTTGTCCCAATTCAAGTCGGCCTGGGTGTGGTCGAACAGGTGCAGGAAGTACTGGCCGGTTTGCGCCTCGTATTCCCAGGCCGAGCCGCCGAACTTGGATTCCCAGTTGTTCGGCTGGTCGCGCCAGATGTAGAAGTCGCGGTACGGGTTGTCGAGACTGCTGCGGGCCTGCTGGAACCACTCGTGTTCGATGGAGGTGTGGTTGACCACGATGTCGAGCATCAGCGTGATGCCGCGCTTGGCGGCTTCGCTGATCAGCAGGTCGCAATCGGCCATGGTCCCGTAGCTCGGGTCGATGGCGTAGTAGTCGCTGATGTCGTAGCCGTTGTCGCGTTGCGGCGAGCGCAGGAACGGGGTGATCCACAGGCAGTCAACGCCCAGCCACTTCAGGTAATCGAGCTTGTCCACGATGCCCAGCAGGTCACCGGTGGCGTTACCCGCGTGGCTATGAAAGCTTTTTGGGTAGATCTGGTAGATCACCGAGTGTTGCCAGTTTTGCATGGTGGGTTCCTTCAATTTGAAATGCGATCAACGGTGGGAGCTGGCTTGCCTGCGATAGCGGTAGGTCAGGCGACCCGGTATCCAGGCCGAACAATCTTCATGCTCAGCACACAGGTCAAAACAAATGGCACGACAATCGCAACGACCATGCCGATGACAAAACTTGGGATGTATTGCGGGATGATCGAGATGAACCCGGGCAAGCCACCCACGCCAATGGCCGAGGCCTGGACCTTGTTCAGCGACAGGAAAATACTGCCCAGCGCCGAGCCGGTCAGGGCGGCATAGAACGGAAACTTGAAGCGCAGGTTGACCCCGAACATCGCCGGCTCCGTGATGCCGAAGTAAGCGGAAATCGCCGAGGTGGACGCCATGCTTTTGTCCCGCGCATTGCGGCTCATGTAGAACACGCCAAGCGCCGCGCTGCCCTGGGCCAGGTTGGACATGACGATCATCGGCCAGATAAAGGTGCCGCCCTGGGTGGAGATCAGTTGCAGGTCCACGGCGAGGAACATGTGGTGCATGCCGGTGATCACCAGCGGTGCGTACAGCAGGCCGAAAATGGCGCCGCCGACCATGGGCGCCAGGTCGAACAAAGTGACCACGCCTTCGGTGATCAGGATGCCGAGGTGACGGGTCACCGGGCCGATGATCGCCAGTGCCAGCACGCCGGTGACGACGATGGTAGTGATCGGCACTACCAGCAATTGGATGGCATTCGGCACCCGCGCCCGCAGCCATTTTTCAATCACGCTCATCACGTAGGCGGCCAGCAGGATCGGCAGGATCTGGCCCTGGTAACCAACCTTCTCGATCTTGAACCAGCCGAAAATATCGAAGTACGGCAGGCTCTGGCCGTCGAGGCCGGCGACCGCCTTGCCGTAGTTCCAGGCGTTGAGCAAATCGGGGTGCACCAGCATCAGGCCGAGGACGATGCCGAGGATTTCACTGCCACCAAAGCGCTTGGCCGCCGACCAGCCCACCAGCGCCGGCAGGAACACGAACGAGGTGTTGGCCATCAGGTTGATCAGGCTCCACAGGCCATCCAGGTTCGGATAGGCGTCGAGCAGGGTCTTGTCCGCGATGAACATGCCCTTGGCGCCCATCAGGTTGTTCACCCCCATGAGCAAGCCGGCAATGATCAGCGCCGGCAAAATCGGCATGAACACGTCGGAGAACACCCGCACGAGGCGCTGCATCGGGTTTATTTTGTCGGCGCTTTTCTGTTTCACATCCGCGATGGTCGACGCGGCGAGGCCGGTTTGCTCACGCAGGGCGGCGTAGACCTTTTCCACTTCGCCGGGGCCGATCACGATCTGGAACAGGCCGCCGGTGAAGAACGAACCCTTGACCAGATCGACCTGGTTCAGAGCGCCGCTGTTGGCCAGGCTCGGGTCCTTGAGAGCCAGGCGCAGGCGGGTGACGCAGTGGGCAGCTTGCTCAAGGTTGTCGCTGCCACCGAGGTTCTTGAGAATCTCGCGGGCAATATTCGGATAGTCGTGGCTCATGCTTGGTATCCACTTTGGTTTTTTTTATTGGGGCGGTCATAGGCAGCACGCCGAGGCCAAAAGTACTCGTCTGTACGAGTTAAAGCAATAACTCGTATGTACGAGTTTGAAAATGATTAATTTTCTGTTTTTCGAGTCAGAAATTTCCGAGTTCTAAAATGGGTTGCATGGACAAACCCCATCGCTGCCACTAAGGTTCCTGCCTTGAACGCCAACGCGGCACAGAGCCCTCCCCCATGAGTAAATACAACCAGATCTATACCGATCTGCTTGCCAGCATCACCACCGAACGCCTGCAACGCGGCACGCGCCTGCCCTCCGAAACCGAACTGATGGACGCCTACCAGGCCAGCCGTGGCACGGTGCGCCGGGCGATCGAGCAATTGCAGGAGCGTGGGTTCGCACAAAAAATCCATGGCAAGGGCACGTTCGTACTGTCGCCCAACCCCATCGAATTCCAGCTCGGTGGCATCGTCAGCTTTCGCGAGACCCATGCCGCCCTCGGCGATGACGTCAGCACCGAAGTGGTGGAGTTCAGCCAATTCCCCCTGGAAGGGCCGCTGATGCAACACATCGAAGCCGAAGCCGGCAGCCTGATAACCCGGGTCAAACGGGTACGGCGGATCGACGGCAAGCGGGTGATCCTCGACATCAACCACTTCGTCGCCGATCTGATTCCGGGGCTGGACCGCTCGATTGCCGAGCAGTCGATCTATGCGTTTATCGAGCAGACGCTGCAGCTTCAGATCAGCTATGCGCAGCGCACCATCGAAGCGCTGCCGCGGGGGAAGGACGATCAGACACACTTGGACCTCGAAGGTCAGAGCCATGTGATCGTGGTGAGCAACCAGACGTTTTTGCAGGATGGACGGCAGTTCGAGTACACCGAGTCGCGGCATACGCTGGATAAGTTTTACTTTTCGGATATTGCGCGGCGGTGAGGCCTCACGCTGCCCACTGCACAAGCCAGCCTCCTCCAGATATGTCATGGGGCTGGCGCGCTTCTCCTCGACGAATGCCAAACACCTCGCGCTGACACTGATCAACTCGTCGATCGAGGCAACTGGCCGAGCCGCTTGAAAGCGTTGGATCAGGCAATGTCTTCCGCCATCGCCAATGGTTCAGGGCAGGCGAAGATGAATGTCAGACTGGAGTTACTAAGAGGGCTTGGAAATTGAGAGACGAATTTTTTTCAATCATTGATCGATAATCTAGGCGAACCAAACTCGCGTCGAGAAGTGCCCAAGTCAAGTATCGACAAGTATCACTCAATATTACCCAAGGCTCTGCTTGGTTATTGGCAGAATGAAGGTTGGTGCTCGTATGCTGATGGGCTGTTCTGGATTGTAGATCCGGAGCCATACAAGGCGACGCTCGATAGATGGCAGCAGGGCAGTGGCTTGGCAGAAGTCGACAACTATAATGTGATCGCCAGGGATGCATTTGGTTCGTTGTATGCATGGGGTGAGCGTTACCAGCGCAAAATTACAATATCAAGTCTAGCGGGCGGCATTGTTGCGCTGAAGAACCAATTGAGTAAGCCCAACCCGGTCCCGGATAGAACGCTGGGTATATTCCTTGGTTCTACCAGTCGAGAAAGTCTCGACTTCGAGGACAATCTAGGCAAGCCGCTGTTCCAGCGCGCACTGGCAAAGCTTGGGCCGGTTGGCGCAGATGAGATGTACGCATTCGAGCCTGCCCTTTGCATTGGAGGAAAGGCTGAGCTGAAGCATATGAAAAAGGTGGATATCCATGCTCACCTGATGATTCTTGATCAATTACGACGTTGAATAAGATTAAATAAATAAAAATAACTATTCCGTTCGCAACAGGATCAATTGTGGAATTAACCAGTACTCATCATGGGTCTAAGGAAAATGGTGCATGATGGGCGATTGGCTTGGGACGGTGTACTCAGCAGAGGAATAGCTAAATGATTCGCGCACCATTAGAGTAGATAAGCTACTGGTCTGAGTGGATTGAGCACAACGACGATTACATAAAAAATAATCTGTAGCCGCTGATAACAACTCAGGTGACCAGGATTATGCGCCCCAATTCCAATTTACACTTGCTCAGAAATACTGGCACTAAATCCTGCGCAAATACTCTTCCGAATACCCAATTACTGACTTGGCGCATTATTTCCCCGGCCTGTTAGAGGCGCGGGAAGAAGCTGAGCGTCTCGGGGCAGCAGTGTGGACTGCAGAGCAGCAATTTACCTGGCACTACTGGCGCTTCAATTACGACCACTACATCATTTGCTTCTGGCTGGTCGGCTTAGCACTCGCACTCGAAATTCCAAACGAGCAATGGCATCGCTTGCTGGCCTTGATCGACAATGATGGCGAAGATTTACTGCTTGATCGGATCATTGTCAGCCGCAGCCCAGACCGCAAGATAGGAACCGTGCTTCTCTACCCCAAGCCGTATGGTCGTTTGTTGAAGGCCGTGGATGCCCCAGCAGACTCTCAGGCACCGCTGCTCAAAGCCTTTGTTGAACACTGGTACCAGGCGCCAAATCCGGATAAGACCCGCAGGCGGTCAGCTATCGGCATCCTTATTGGTTTACCTATGGCGCCTCACGTGTTTACGACTTAAAGCGCCCCACCAGCCCGTTCAGCTCACTCGACAGATGCGAAAGCCGGCCCGAGTCTTCCTGCGCAGAACTGGCAAGGCTCTCGACCAGTCGCGCTTCGTCGTAGATCTGTTGGATATGCCGGTTGATTTCTTCGGCGACGCTGTGCTGCTCTTCGGCCGCGGCGGATATCTGCAGGTTCTGATCCCTGATTTCATTCACCGACAGTTGGATGCCTTCAAAGCTTTCACGTGCGTTTTCAATAGCGGACACGCTGGCGCGTGAGAGGTCCAGGCAGCTTTCCATCTTCTGCGACACTTCCTGGGTCTTGCCGCCGAGCGCGCTGAGCAACTGGTCGATTTCCCCAGTGGAATCCGAGGTACGCTTGGCCAACGCGCGGACTTCATCCGCGACCACCGCAAACCCTCGGCCCTGGTCACCGGCCCGTGCCGCTTCGATTGCCGCGTTCAGTGCCAGCAGGTTGGTCTGCTCAGCGATGGCGCGGATGGTGCCCAGAATCTGGTTGATGCTGCGGCTACCCTCCTCCAGCTCCACCATGGCCTGCGAAGACTCGGTCAGGCGACGCCCAAGGCGATTGACGTTGTCGGTAGTCAACTCGATCTGCTCTTTGCCTTCGGCGACACGATGATGGCCACTCTCGGCGGAATTGGCCGCAGCGCTACACGAGCGTGCCACTTCATTGGCAGTAGCCACCATTTCATTGAACGCCGTGGACACCAGTTCCACCGCCTCACGCTGGCGTCCAGCCGCCTGGTTCATGTTATTGGCCACTTCACTGTTAACACGTGAGGCATCCTGCAGATTGGTCGATGCAGCGCCGATGCTCTGGATCAACTGGCGTATCGCGGTGAGAAACTTGTTGAACCAGCCTGCCAGCTCTGCCGTTTCGTCTTTGCCCTGTACCTCAAGATCACGGCGCAGGTCGCCCTCACCTTCAGCAATCGACTGCAGCCCGGTGCTGACCTGGCCGATAGGCTTGACAATGACCTTGGCGAAGGCCGCCGCCAGCAGTGCAAACAGCAGCACCAGTACCACCACGATAGCGACCGTCAGGTAGGTCATGCGTGTGGCCTCGGCCATGACTTCGCTGTACTCGATCAACCCTACGTAACGCCAGCCCAGACCGGGCGATGTCCACACGTTGGCCATATAACGGACGCCGTTGATCTGCACCTCGGTGGCCCCTTGCGCAGTGGCGGCCAGTTTGGCGTAAGGCTCACCCAAATCCTTGAGCTGCTTGAAGCTGTGCCCGGCATCACGCGGGTCGACCAAGACTGTGCCGTCCTCGATGAGCATCACGTAGCCGCTTTCGCCGAGCTTGATGCTTTTGACCAGTTCGGTGAGGTTGGCCAGCGATACGCTCACCACAAACACGCCCTTGGCCTTGCCCGCTTCATCGAGCATGGCCCTGGCGCTACCGACCAGTGCTACCGCGTCCTTGTCGTAGTAATACGCTGCGGTTCTTACAGCCTTACCGGGGCTGGCCATGGCGGCCTTGTACCACGGGCGCGTACGCGGGTCGTAGTTGGACAACTGCGGGTCATCCGGCCATTTCGCGTAACTGCCGTCTTCCAGACCAATGGACAGGATTGCCGCTGCCGGATGCGTCGCGCCATACCGCGCAAACGCGTCTATGACTTGCCGGGCTGCCGCAGGCAACGGCTGGCTGGCTGCGTCGGCAGCCTCATAGTGTTTGAGGCTGCCGACCGATGTGTAGGTGGGGTCTGTGGCCATCTGATCGACGTTTTGCTGCGTGCCATCAAAAAACTGCCGGATGTTACCGTCGATCTGGCGTATTTCTCGGGTGCTGCCATCCATGAACTGGTTGACCGCTTCAGACCGGGTATTGAGCACGGATATCACGGCTACCAGGCTTACGGGAATGAACGCGACGAGCACAAAAGCCAGGACGAGCTTGTTCTTTATTTTCATTTTGCAGAGCACTGCCTGAATAAGTGAGATAAGCACCCGAAGCAACCCTGCTGGAAGCGAGTCGCGACCGAAATTATATCGGCCTGTGTCGCGCAACCTTTACTGTCACCTACTGTGAATCGGCTTCAGAACAAATGATTGTTACGGTTGCCACTGATGCCATCTTGACCGAGGCTGCCAAAAGTCACTGACCTGCGGGGATATTCAACGAACGAGGAAAGAGGTCTTTGCGCGGAATTTCAGGGGCCACCCACATAATGCGACTCTTTAATAAGCAACAATAAGCCCTTATCGCGGGCATGAAAAAACCGGCAAAAGCCGGTTTTTTCATGCCTCACTGTGGGCTCACTCCCACTCAATCGTCGCCGGCGGCTTGCTCGACACGTCATAAGTCACGCGCGAAATACCTTCGATCTCATTGATGATACGACCGCTGACGGTTTCCAGCAGCTCGTACGGCAGGTGTGCCCAACGGGCGGTCATGAAGTCGATGGTTTCCACCGCACGCAGGGCCACGACCCATGCGTAACGACGGCCATCGCCGACCACGCCAACCGACTTGACTGGCTGGAACACTACGAACGCCTGGCTGACCTTGTGGTACCAGTCGGCCTTGCGCAGTTCTTCGATGAAGATGTGGTCAGCGCGACGCAGCAGGTCGGCGTATTCCTTCTTCACTTCACCCAGGATCCGCACGCCCAGGCCCGGGCCCGGGAAGGGGTGGCGGTAGACCATGTCGTACGGCAGGCCCAGTTCCAGGCCCAGACGACGGACTTCGTCCTTGAACAGTTCACGCAGCGGTTCTACCAGCTTGAGGTTCATTTCCTCAGGCAGGCCACCCACGTTGTGGTGGGACTTGATCACGTGGGCCTTGCCGCTCTTGGCGCCTGCCGACTCGATCACGTCCGGGTAGATGGTGCCCTGGGCGAGGTACTTGATGTTGTCCAGTTTGTTGGACTGGGCATCGAATACGTCGATGAAGGTGCGGCCGATGATCTTGCGCTTCTTCTCCGGGTCGGACTCGCCGGCCAGGTTGTTCAGGAACTGATCTTCAGCGTTGGCGCGGATCACCTTGACGCCCATGTTCTCGGCGAACATGGCCATCACCTGCTCGCCTTCGTGCAGGCGCAGCAGGCCGTTGTCGACGAAGACGCAAGTCAGCTGGTCGCCGATGGCCTTGTGCAGCAATGCCGCAACCACGGAGGAGTCAACGCCGCCGGACAGGCCCAGCAGGACGTTGTCGGTGCCGACCTGGGCACGCACGTTGGCGATGGCGTCTTCAGCGATCTTCGACGGGGTCCACAGGGCTTCGCACTGGCAGATGTCGAGGATGAAGCGCGACAGGATGCGACCGCCTTGCTTGGTGTGGGTCACTTCCGGGTGGAACTGCACGCCGTAGTAGCCGCGCTCGTCGTTGAACATGCCGGCAATCGGGCAGCTCGGGGTGCTGGCCAGGATGTGGAAGTCTTCCGGCATCCTGGTGACCTTGTCACCGTGGCTCATCCATACGTCGAGGCCGAACAGGCCGTCGGCATCGATATGGTCTTCGATGCCGTCCAGCAGGCGGCTCTTGCCGACCACGTCGACACGGGCGTAACCGAATTCACGCAGCTCGGAACCTTCAACCTTGCCGCCCAGTTGCTCGGCCATGGTCTGCATGCCGTAGCAGATACCGAAGACCGGCACGCCCAGGTCAAACACTGCCTGCGGGCAACGCGGGCTGTTGGCTTCGTGTACGGACTCGGGGCCGCCGGCGAGAATGACGCCTTTTGGAGCGAATTCGCGAATCGCTTCGTCGTCCATGTCGAACGGATGCAGTTCGCAGTACACGCCGATTTCACGCACGCGGCGGGCGATCAGCTGGGTGTACTGGGAACCGAAGTCGAGGATCAGGATGCGGTGGGCGTGAATGTCGAGGGCCATGAGATCAGTCTCGTCTAATGAATCAGAAACAACTCGGGGCTGAATAAGACAGCCCCGGTTACTTAACTATTTGCTGGAAGCATCAACCTACGCGGTAGTTTGGCGCTTCCTTGGTGATCTGTACGTCGTGGACGTGGGACTCGGCCATGCCGGCACCGGTGATCCGCACGAACTCAGGCTTGGTGCGCATTTCTTCGATGTCGGCGCTGCCGGTGTAGCCCATCGAGGAACGCAGGCCACCCATCAGTTGATGGATGATGGCGCTCAGGGTGCCCTTGTACGGAACACGCCCTTCAATGCCTTCCGGTACCAGCTTCTCGGCGCCCGCGGAGGAGTCCTGGAAGTAGCGGTCGGAAGAACCTTGAGCCTGGGACATGGCGCCCAGGGAACCCATGCCACGGTAAGCCTTGTACGAACGACCCTGGAACAGTTCGATCTCGCCCGGCGCTTCTTCAGTACCGGCGAACATCGAGCCCATCATCACGCAGGAAGCACCGGCGACGATGGCCTTGGACAGGTCACCGGAGAAACGGATGCCGCCGTCGGCGATCAACGGTACGCCGGTGCCTTCAAGGGCAGCGGCAACGTTGGCGATAGCGCTGATTTGCGGCACGCCTACACCGGCCACGATACGGGTGGTGCAGATCGAGCCAGGGCCGATACCGACCTTGACCGCATCAGCACCGGCTTCGGCGAGGGCCTTGGCGGCAGCACCGGTGGCAATGTTGCCGCCGATCACTTGCACTTCAGGGAAATTCTGTTTGACCCAGCGAACGCGGTCGATCACGCCTTTGGAGTGGCCGTGGGCAGTGTCGACCACCACCACGTCAACACCTGCAGCCACCAGGGCTGCTACACGGTCACCGGTGTCTTTGCCGGTACCGACCGCAGCGCCTACGCGCAGACGACCTTGATCGTCCTTGCTGGCCAGCGGGTAAGCTTTGGCTTTTTCGATGTCGTTGACAGTCATCATGCCCTTGAGGGCGAATTTGTCGTCGACGATCAGTACGCGTTCGATGCGGTGCTTGTGCAGCAGTTCACGCACATCGTTCTTGTCGGCGCCTTCCTTGACAGTCACGAGGCGCTCTTTAGGCGTCATCACTTCGCGGACGGTGACTTCAAGACGGTTCTCGAAACGCACGTCACGGGACGTGACGATGCCGACCAGGTCGCCATCGTGCAGCACCGGAACGCCGGAGATGTTGTGCAGGCGGGTCAGGTCGAACAGGTCACGAACGGTGGCATCGGCCTCGATGGTGATCGGGTCCTTGACCACACCGGCTTCGTAACGCTTGACCTTGCGAACTTCGGCAGCTTGCTGCTCGATGGTCATGTTCTTGTGGATGATGCCGATGCCGCCTTCCTGAGCCATGGCGATTGCCAAACGGGCTTCGGTGACGGTATCCATGGCAGCGGAAACCAGGGGAATATTCAGCTCGATGCCACGGGTTAGGCGGGTCTTGAGACTGACTTCGTTAGGAAGCACCTCGGAATAACCGGGCACTAGGAGAATGTCGTCGAATGTCAGAGCTTCTTGGCTGATACGCAGCATCGCGGGGGCTCCCGAGCGGGAAAATGGAAGCGCGCCATTATAGTCAGACACCCCCTCGGGTTCAATGTAAAACTCTGACAAACTTGGTAATACTGATAGATGGATGATTTTTGCAGCACTGATCGTTCACACGCTCTGCGTGGGAATGCCGCTTTGGACGCTCCGCGTCCTGGCCAGGGCGACGCGGAGCGTCAGGGGAAGCGTTCCCACGCGGGAGCGTGGGAACGATTACATCGGGTCAAAGCTCGACTTTGACCCAACTCATCTTCTGGTCCAGCCAGTCGGCAAATTCGTCGATAAAACTCTGCTTGAACCCCGCCTCCGCCCAGTTATTGAAGATAAATCCCAGGTTGGAAAAGCCGCATTCCTGCAGGAACAGGAAGCCATTGATGTCGTCTTCATGCCCACACAACGGGCAGGTGAAGTTATCGGTGTGACCGGGCATCCAGTCTTCCAGGCTTTCGAACAGGGCTTCGCCGACTTCCTTCAGGCATTCCGGGCAGCCGGCTTCTTCGAGAAAACCCTTGGCCGGGGTGTAGATGCAGCGCTTGTAGATAATCTCCAGGCCGTTGATTGGCTCGTTGAACGGTAGCGCATCGGGATGCAGCACCACGGCGCGGGCACCGTCGGCCAAGGCATAGCCCATGCGGTTGCCGGTGCGCCCGCAAGTGGTGAGTTCTTCCTTGACGATGTTCTTGCGCACCAGCCAGCGCACAATCGCCCGGGCGCGGGGTTCGTGGACGGGCAAGGTGGAGATCTTGGGGACAAGGATGCTTTGGGAGTTCATGGTGCCTGGGTGTCCTGCGGTGTGGCTTCTGACGCCTTCGCGAGCAAGCCCGCTCCCACATTCGACCGCATTCCTACAGGATAAATGCAGTCGAATGTGGGAGCGGGCTTGCTCGCGAAGAGGCCCTAAAGCCCGGCAGCTTAATCCCTGACACCCACAGGTCAAGTACTCAAGTAACGGGCAATCAAGGCAATGCCACTGGCCAGCACCAGCCAGGTCACCAACCGCACGAATGCCTCGCGAGACATGCGCAGGGTCAACCGCCGGCCCGCCCACAGCCCGAGCGCCATGGCCGGCAACAGGCACACCGCCAACATCAATAAGGGTAGCTCGGCATACACGCCCGCGATCAGAAACAGGCCCAGGCGCACCACTGTGCTGCAACTGATCAACGCGCTCTGGGTCGCCCGCGCGCCGTCCTTGGGCAAGCGGCTGTTGAGGTAGATCGCATATAAAAAGCCGCCGCTGCCGAACAACGCCCCGAACAGCCCACCGACAACCCCCATGGGAATCGCCCAGCCGGCCGCCAGCTGTGTGGGCTTGGCCTTCACCGCCAGGCTGTAGATCGCATAGGCACTGATAAACAGCCCCATCAATAGCAACAATAAATCAGAGTGCAGGTTGAGCAGGAAGATCACCCCAAGGGTGCAGCCAATCGCCATGCACGGCAGCAGCCTCAGCAATTCCGGTTTCACCACATCCCGCCGCGATTGCAGGAGGTTGCCAAAGGCCGCGACAAAATCCAGCAGCACCAGCAACGGAATGATCTTCGACAACGGCATGAACAGAATCAGGATCGGCCCCGCCACCAGCGCGGTACCAAAGCCTGCGATACCGAACACGATATACGCTAGGGCAATCGCCACGCCGATCACCAGCCAGTCAACACCGCCAAACGACCAATGACTCAACAGTTCGACCGGGCTCATGAGGTATTCCTTATTGGAGATGGCCATCACTTTAGCCATTGGCGAGGGTTGCGACTAATATCTTCAAAGCCCATCACTCATCTCGAAAAGGCATGACTTGTGATTTCCACCCGGCAGTTGCGTTACTTCGTCGAAATCGCCGAGAGCGGTAGCTTCAGCGCGGCGGCCGAGCGGCTGTTTGTGGCGCAATCGGCCCTCAGCCGGCAGATCAAGGAACTGGAAAACCTGCTGCAAACGCCCTTGTTCGAACGCACTGCGCGCCAGCCGCGGCTGACGGCTGCGGGCGAGGCGTTTTACCCACGGGCACGCAACCTGCTGGGCGAACTGCACAAAGCCAGTGAAATGGCGACGCAAGTGGGCAATGGCCAACTCGGTACCCTGCGCATGAGCCATTCGAGCACGGTACCGATGAGTGGCCGCTTGCTGCGCGGCATCGGTGCCTGGTTGGAACAGTGCCCGGGC
The DNA here is from genome assembly GCF_000313235.1 of Pseudomonas sp. PAMC 26793. NCBI lineage: Bacteria > Pseudomonadati > Pseudomonadota > Gammaproteobacteria > Pseudomonadales > Pseudomonadaceae > Pseudomonas > Pseudomonas sp. PAMC 26793. The sequence continues at coordinate 103,700 of NZ_AMXG01000040.1, read as the reverse complement.
GTGTCGATGGACATCGCCAAACTGTCCTCCGAAGCCCAGCTGGAAGAAATCGCCGACGGTCGGCTGGAAGTCGGGCTGTTGCGCTTGCCGGTGTTGCGCCAGCGCGAGGGCGTGCGCATCGTGCCTTTATATAGCGAGCGGCTGTTGCTGGCGGTGCCGCCGAATCACCGGCTGGCCGGGCACACATCCGGTATCGATTTGGCGCAACTGAAGAACGAAGCGTTTATCTCGATCCCTCACCCCCAGCGTGGAGGGCTGAGTTACCTGTCAGCCGAGTTGTGCATGCGTGCAGGATTTTTCCCAAAGGCCGCTCGGGTGATGTCGCGCAAGACCACGCAGTTGCAGCTGATCCAGGCCGGATTCGGGATCGCCCTGCTGCCGGAGTCGATGCAGGACATCGCGCCGGCCAACATTCATTTTCTGCCCTTGGCCGACCCCGATTGCCAAAGCACCGTCGCCCTCGCCTGCCAGCACACGCCGAGTGCGCTGGTGGAGCAGTTCTGTCAAACCCTGCACGAATGCCTATAAACTGCCGCCCATGATTAAAGATCCCTTTGCCCGTCTGGGCCTGGACCGCGAAGTCCTGACTGTCAGCCAGCTCAACGGCCGTGCGCGGGTGTTGCTGGAAGACGTGTTCACCAATATCTGGGTCGAAGGCGAGATCTCCAACCTCGCCCGCCCGGCCTCCGGCCACGTGTACTTCACCCTCAAGGACAGCGGCGCCCAAGTGCGTTGTGCGCTGTTCCGGCAGAACGCCGCACGGGTGCGCCAGGCGTTGAAAGACGGCCTGGCGGTGAAGGTACGGGGCAAGGTCTCGCTGTTTGAAGGCCGTGGCGACTATCAGTTGATTCTCGACACGGTGGAGCCCGCCGGTGACGGCGCATTGCGCCTGGCCTTCGACGCGCTGAAGGAAAAACTCAGCGCCGAAGGCCTGTTCAGCGCCGAGCGCAAGGTGCCGCTGCCCGCCCACCCAAGGCGTATCGGCATTATCAGCTCGCCCACCGGCGCGGTGATTCGCGACATCATCAGCGTGTTCCGCCGCCGGGCACCCAACGTGGAGCTGACGTTGATCCCGACGGCCGTGCAAGGCCGTGAAGCGGTCGCGCAAATCGTCCGCGCACTGAAGCTGGCCGACGCACGGGGCTTCGACGCGTTGATCCTGGCCCGTGGCGGCGGCTCGCTGGAAGACCTCTGGTGCTTCAACGAAGAAGCAGTAGCGCGTGCGGTGGACGCCTGCGTGACGCCCATCGTCAGCGCCGTTGGCCATGAGACCGATGTGTCGATCAGTGACTTTGTCGCCGACGTACGCGCCCCGACCCCCTCCGCCGCTGCCGAACTGTTAGCGCCGGACTCCAGTCACCTGACTCGCCAGGTAGAGAATCTGCACCGTCGCCTGGTGATGCTGATGCGCAACCGCCTGACCCACGACCGCCTGCGCCTGGAAGGCATGGCCCGTCGCCTGCGTCACCCGGGCGAACGCCTGCGCCAGCAAGCCCAACGCCTCGACGACCTGGACATGCGCCTGCGCCGGGCCTTCGAGCGCAACCTGAATACCCGTCGTGAACGGCTGATCCGCCTGGAAACCCGCCTCGCCGGCCAACACCCAGGCCGTCAACTGGCCCTGCTCCGCCAGCGCCTGGACAGCCTTGCCGAACGCCTGCCCCGCGCCATGCGCGAAGGCCTCAAGGCCCGTCGCCTGCAACTGCAAAGCCAGGTGCAGACGCTGCACGTGGTCAGCCCGCTGGCTACTCTCGGACGCGGCTACAGCATCCTGCTCGACGAACGCGGCCAGGCGATTCGCAATGCCGCGCAAACCCACACCGGCCAGCGTCTCACCGCGCGCCTCGGTGAAGGCCAATTGCAAGTGCGGGTGGAAGACAACCACCTGACGCCCGTCACCCTCTCGTTACTGGATTGATTGATGCCACGCTTTTTAAGTTTGTTGATGCTGCTGTGCCTGACCTTTAACGCCCATGCCGACAGCTACATCACCCGGCTGCTGAACAAGCCGGTGCCCGGTGGCGTCGCGGTGGTCGACCTCGGCACATCGGCGACAGCGCCCAAAGCCACCTACCTGAACCGGCCAGTGCTGGTGGTGAAGGAACAGAACAACTGGCTGGCGATTGTGGGCATTCCGCTGACGGTCAAACCCGGCACCCAACGCATCACCAGCGGCAGCCAGAACCTGCCGTTTGTCGTGGGGTTCAAGAAGTACCCCGAGCAGCACATCACCCTGAAGAACAAAAGCCAGGTGAACCCGGACCCGGCGCAACTCAAGCGCATCGAAGGCGAACTGGCGGTCCAGCTCAAGGCGTATCGCAGCTTCAGCCCGAACACGCCAAGCAACCTGCTGCTGGACAAGCCGGTGAACGGGCCACTGTCGAGCAAGTTCGGCGTGCGACGTTTCTTCAATGGCGAGGAGCGTAATCCGCATTCCGGCCTGGACTTTGCCGTAGGCGCCGGCACGCCGATCAAGACCCCGGCAGCGGGCAAGGTGATTCTGACCGGCAACTACTTCTTTAACGGCAACACCGTGTTTGTGGACCATGGCCAGGGCTTTATCAGCATGTTCTGCCATATGTCGAAGATTGACGTGAGCGTAGGCCAGCAACTGGCCCGTGGTGCGGTGGTGGGCAAGGTCGGTTCCACGGGCCGGGCGACCGGGCCGCATATGCATTGGAACATCAGCCTGAACGACGCCCGGGTGGATCCAGCGATCTTTATCGGCGCGTTTCAGCCCTGACACTCAATTGCGCACCCGGCAACGGGTGCGCAAACAAAACAGCATCACGCACAATTCTCAACCATAAAATCTCGTTTTCCGCACCAATATCAGAACTTCTCTCAATTTTTTTCGACTGCTTGCCATCTTTCACCCCGGCGGTTAGGGTTGGACCTATGAAAACCTCTCACACCCTCATTCAGCTCCGCCAGCACCGCAGCCTGTGCCTAGTCAGCGCACGACTGCCAGGCTGAATCGATCTGCCTCGTCTTCTGCTTTTCCCCCAATAACAGTTTTACGGCAGGCCGCCTTTTTTCGGCCCTTAAACAAAGGATTTCCCGATGAGCATGCTCAAAGATCCGTCTTCGAAATACCGCGCGTTCCCGACCATTGATATCCCGGACCGCACCTGGCCGTCGAAGACCATCACCACCGCGCCGATCTGGTGCAGTTCCGACCTGCGCGACGGCAACCAGTCGCTGATCGAGCCGATGGACGCGGTGAAAAAGCTGCGCTTCTGGAAGACCCTGGTCGCCGTCGGCGTGAAGGAAATCGAAGCCTCCTTCCCGGCCGCATCGCAAACCGATTTCGACTTCGTGCGCACCCTGATCGAAGACAACCACATCCCCGAGGACACCACCATCCAGGTGCTGACCCAGGGCCGTGAAGACTTGATCGCACGCACCTTCGAATCCCTGCGCGGGGCGAAAAAAGCCATCGTTCACTTGTACAACGCCACGTCGCCGTCGTTCCGCCGCATCGTGTTCAACCAGGACAAGGACGGCATCAAGGCCATCGCGGTCAACGCGGCCAAGCTGTTCGTCAAATACGCCGCCCAGCAGCCGGAAACCCAGTGGACCTTCGAATACTCGCCAGAGACCTTCAGCGCCACCGAGCTTGAGTTCGCCAAGGAAGTCTGTGACGCGGTGATCGAGGTCTGGAACCCGACGCCTGAGCACAAGGTGATCCTCAACCTGCCGGCCACCGTTGAATGCGCCACCCCGAACATCTATGCCGACCAGATCGAGTGGTTCGGTCGCCATATCAACCGTCGTGACAGCGTGATCATCAGCCTGCACACCCACAACGACCGTGGCACCGGCGTGGCGGCTACCGAGTTGGGCCTGATGGCTGGCGCCGACCGTGTCGAAGGCTGCCTGTTCGGCAACGGCGAGCGTACCGGTAACGTCGACCTGGTGACCGTGGCGTTGAACATGTACACCCAGGGCCTCGACCCTCAGTTGGACTTCTCCGACATCGACGGCATCCGCAAGGTTGTCGAAGAGTGCAACCAGATCCCGGTGCACCCGCGTCACCCGTACGTCGGCGACCTGGTTCACACCGCCTTCTCCGGCTCCCACCAGGACGCCATCCGCAAGGGCTTCTCCCAGCAGAAAGACGATGCCCTGTGGGAAGTCCCGTACTTGCCGATCGACCCGGCCGACATTGGCCGCAGCTACGAAGCGGTGATTCGCGTCAACAGCCAGTCGGGCAAAGGCGGCATCGCTTACCTGTTGGAGCAGGAATACGGCATCAGCTTGCCGCGCCGCATGCAGATCGAGTTCAGCCAGGTGGTACAGGCCGAAACCGACCGCGTGGGGCTGGAGATGACTGCCGCACAGATCTACAGCTTGTTGCAGCGTGAATACCTGCAAGCCAACATTCCTTACGCGCTGGTGAGCCATCGCTTGCAGGAAGAGAACGGCAACAGCTCGGTGGAAGTTGAAGTCTCCGGCAAGGGCCAGGGCGAAACCAACCTGCGCTGGCACGGTAAAGGCAACGGCGCCCTGGAAGCGCTGGTGGCCGGCCTGCCGATTGGTGTCGAGATCATGGACTACAACGAACACGCGATTGGTGCCGGCACCCATGCCAAGGCCGCTGCTTACATCGAGCTGCGGGTGAACGGTGAGCGTCCGGTGCACGGTGTGGGTATTGATGAAAACATCACCACGGCGAGCTTCAAGGCGGTGTTCAGTGCGCTGAACCGCTCGCTGAGCCAGCTGGAAGCGAAAGCGGCGTAAGCACTGACCGCTGACATGCAAAAGGCCCCGGGATGAAAATCCAGGGGCCTTTTTTATGATCGTTCCCACGCTCCGCGTGGGAGTGCAGCTCGGACGCTCCGCGTCCCGAAGCGTGACGCGGAGCGTCACAAGAGGCGTGCCCACGCAGAGCGTGGGAACGATCTATACGAACTCGAAAATGTCCGCATCCAGGTTCGCCGGGAAGCGTGTGCGGTACTCCGCCAATTCCGCTGCGTCCAGGCACACCTGGAACACCCCGTCCGCCTCCCCTGCGCTCAGCAGGCTTTCGCCCTGGAAGTCCACGACCTGGCTGTCGCCGGTGTAGGCAAAACCCTTCCCGTCCGTACCCACCCGATTCACCGCCGCCACGTAGCACAGGTTTTCAATGGCCCGTGCCGGCAACAAGCGGTTCCAGTGCTGACGCCGTGCACCCGGCCAGTTGGCGGTGTACAGCAGCAGGTCCGTGTCCTGGGCGTCACGGCTCCACACTGGGAAGCGCAGGTCGTAGCAGATCAACGGACGAATCCGCCAACCCTTGAGTTCAAACTGCACCTGACGCTCGCCCGGGGTGTAGTGGTCGTGCTCACCGGCCATGCGGAACAGATGACGCTTGTCGTAGTGCAGCACCTCACCATCCGGGCGCGCCCACAGCAGGCGATTGCGGTGGCTGCCGTCGGCGGCCTGGATGATCACGCTGCCGGTGATCACGGCGTTGTACTTCTTCGCCTGGGCCAGCAACCATTGATGGGTGGGGCCGTTTTCAGGCTCGGCGAGGGTTTGCGATTCCATGGAAAAACCGGTGGTAAACATCTCCGGTAGCACGATCAGGTCGGCACCCTTGGCCTGTTCCAGCAGCAGTTCGAAATGCTCCAGGTTGGCCTGGCGGTCGTGCCAGGCCAGGGTGGTTTGCACCAGGGCAATGTTCAGGTTGGGCAGTGCACTCAGATCACGCATAGTTTCTCGGCTGCTTGGCGCAGCGTCTCCTCACGTTTGGCAAAGCACAGTCGCACCAGGCGCTGGCCTTGCGGTGGGTTCTGGTAGAACACCGAGACCGGGATGGTCGCCACGCCATGTTCGCGGGTCATCCACAGTGACATGGCGACGTCATCCAGGTCCGGGCGAATCTGTGAGTAATCCACCAGTTGGAAGTAAGTTCCGGCCACCCGGGTAAAGCTGAAACGCGACGGCTCCAGCAGGTCGCAGAACAGGTCGCGCTTGGCTTGATAGAAAGCCGGCAGTTCCTCGACGTGTTCCGGGTGTTCGGCCATGAAGTCTGCCAAAGCGTACTGCAACGGGGTCACCCCGCAAAAGTTGACATATTGATGCACCTTGCGCAGCTCGGCGCTGAGGGCCGGCGGCGCGACCACATAGCCGGTTTTCCAGCCGGTAACGTGGTAGGTCTTGCCGAAGGAGCTGACCACGAAGGCGCGCTGGTACAGTTCCTCGTGGGCCAGCACGCTGACGTGGGGTACACCGTCGAATACCAGGTGCTCGTAGACCTCGTCGCTGACCAGGTAGATGTCACGGTCGCGTATCAACGCGGCCAACTGGTCCAGCTTGGCGCGGCTGATCAGGGCACCGGTGGGGTTGTGCGGGCTGTTGAGGATGATCATGCGGGTGCGCGGGGACAGCGCCGCCTTGATCTGTTCGAAGTCCAGAGCGAAGTCATGCAGCCCCAGTTGCACGTGTACGCAGCGACCGCCTGCCAGCTCCACAGAAGGCTCATAGCTGTCGTAGGCCGGATCGAACACGATCACTTCATCACCGCTGCGGATCACCGCCTGGATCGCGCAGAAGATCGCCTCAGTGGCGCCAGGGGTGATGGTCACTTCGCTGTCGGCATTCACCGTGGCGCCATAGCTGCGGGCGATCTTGGCCGCCACCTGCTGGCGCAGCACCGGCAGGCCGGTCATGGGTGCGTATTGGTTATGGCCAAGGGCAATGTGCTTGCCCACGCCATCGAGCAAACCTTGAGGCCCGTTGAAGTCGGGAAACCCCTGGGACAGGTTGAGCGCACCGGTTTCGGCGGCAAGTTGCGACATGGTGGTGAAGATGGTGGTGCCGACATTCGGCAGCTTACTGGTGATCATCGGTGCGCCCCTTGCGGTGAGCCCCAAGTTTTAAGCTGCATGCCGCGAAGGGTCAACCGCCAGGCACAAAAAAGGGCTCTTAAAGAGCCCTTTTTCAACCGATCAGGATCAGCGCTTGTCGCGGCGCTTTTTGTCGGCTTTCTTGTGGTGCGTCATCATCCGGCGCTTTTTGTTGACCTGGCGGTCGGTGAGGCTGTTCTTGTTACCTTCGTACGGGTTCTCGCCACCTTTGAACTCGATACGGATCGGCGTGCCGACCAGTTTCAAGACACGGCGATAGGTGTTTTCCAGGTAACGCACGTAGGACTTCGGCACCTTCTCCAGCTGGTTACCGTGGATCACGATAATCGGCGGGTTGGCACCACCCAAGTGGGCGTAACGCAGCTTGATCCGACGGTTGTTGACCATCGGTGGCGCGTGCTCGCTGACCGCATCTTCCAGAATCTGGGTCAGGCGGTTGGTCGGCCAGCGGGTAACCGCGGACTTGAACGAGTTCTGCACCGAAGCGTAGAGGTTGCCCACGCCGGTACCGTGCAGTGCCGAGATAAAGTGAATATCGGCAAACTCGACGAAGAACAGGCGACGCTGCAGCTCGACCTTGACGTAGTCGCGCTCGCTCGGCGTCATGCCGTCCCACTTGTTGATCGCGATCACCAGGGCACGACCGGCTTCCAGGGCAAAGCCCAGCAAGTTCAGGTCGTGGTCTACCACGCCTTCGCGGGCATCCATGACGAAGATCACCACGTTGGCGTCTTTGATCGCCTGCAGGGTTTTCACCACGGAGAACTTTTCAACTTCCTCGTGGATCTTGCCGCGCTTGCGCACACCAGCGGTGTCGATCAGCGTGTACTTCTCGTCGTTACGCTCGAACGGGATGTAGATACTGTCGCGGGTGGTGCCGGGCTCGTCGTAGACGATTACCCGATCTTCACCGAGCATACGGTTGACCAGGGTCGACTTGCCGACGTTCGGACGGCCGATGATCGCGATCTTGATACCGTCTTTTTCGCTTGGGCCAGGAATGCGCTTGGCTTCCTCGCCTTCGGCAACGATTTCTTCTTCGCCTTCGACTTCATCCACGTCATCACGCGGGAAATCGCGCAGCGCGATTTCCAGCATCTGGGTGATGCCGCGACCGTGGGCACCGGCGATAGGGATCGCGTCGCCCAGGCCCATCGGGCTGAACTCGGCACGGGCCATTTCAGGATCGATGTTGTCGATCTTGTTGGCCACCACATAGGAACGCTTGTTGCGCTTGCGCAGGTGCTCGCCAATCATCTGGTCAGCAGCGGTGTAGCCCGCGCGGGCGTCCACCAGGAACAACACGACATCAGCTTCTTCAATGGCCAGCAGCGACTGCTCGGCCATCTTTTCGTCCATGCCATGCTCGTCACCGGAGATACCACCGGTGTCGACAATAATGTAGGAGCGCCCTTGCCACTTTGCCTCACCGTATTGGCGATCACGGGTCAGACCGGACAAGTCGCCGACAATGGCGTCGCGAGTCCTGGTCAGGCGGTTGAACAAGGTGGACTTGCCGACGTTCGGTCGGCCCACCAGGGCGATTACGGGAACCATGCGGCTCTCCACTTCGTTATTTCAGAAAATACAAAAGCCGCTGCAAGGCAGCGGCTGGTGCTCGGGGCAGCATATTCAAATGCCGCATGCCCCGCCGAAGCGGGGCCGCCTGGGTGTTACCCCAAGCATAGTCAAACCATTACTTGATGGTCAGCGCTTCCAGTTTGCCGCTGTTGCCATACACGTAAAGCATGTTACCCACCACCAGCGGACGGGCACGCAGGCCGTCGCTGTCGATGCGTTCGCGACCGACGAAGCGACCGTCCACCTGGCTCAGCAGGTGCAGGTAGCCTTCAAAATCGCCTACCGCTACGTAGCTGGAGAACACTTCCGGTGCCGACAACTGACGGCGAGCCAGGGAGTCGTTGCTCCACAATGCAGTGGTGGAACGCTCGTCGACACTTTCAACCGTGCCAGACGCCAGGCTTACGTAGACGCTGCCAAACCCTTGGGCGACACCGGCGTAGCTGGAAGCATCACGCTGCCAGTTGATCCGGCCGCTTTGCACGTCCAGCGCCGCGACGCGGCCCTGGTAAGTGGCGACGTAAAGGGTATCACCCGACAGCAGCAAGCCACCGTCGATGTCCACTACGCGGTCCAGTTCCGAACGCCCCTGAGGAATAGCGACCCGGGTTTCCCAGGCCGGCACGCCGTTCTGGGTGTCCAGGGCGACCACTTTACCGGTCGACAGGCCTGCCAGTGCGAGGTTGCTGGTCACAACCGGACCGCTGGTACCGCGCAAGGTCAGGACTGCCGGCGTGCTGTCGTACAACCAGCGCTGGTTACCGGTGGCAGCGTCGAGGCCGATCACACGGTCATCCTGGGTCTGCACGACAACGATGTCGCCGTTGGTAGCCGGTGGCGAGAGCACTTCACTGGTCACGCGAGCGCGCCATTTCTCTTCACCAGTGCTCTCATCCAGCGCCACCACATCGCCTTTCAGCGTGCCGAGCAGCACCATGCCGGAACCCACGCCAACGGCGCCGGACACAGGCAAGTCGAGATCTTTCTTCCATTTGACGTCGCCGTTCATGCGATCCATGGAGACCACAACGCCGGTGGAGTCAGCAGCGAAGATGGTGTCACCGTCGATAGCCGGAACCATCAGGTTGTACAGATCACCCTGACCGTCACCAATGGAGCGGCTCCACTGCTTTTGCAGGACCACTTCTTCCTTGAAGCTGGTCAGCTCGGCCGGAGGCAGTTCTTTTTTGCTGTTGCTGCTGCAACCCGCGGCCAAAACGGCCAGAGCCAGCAATGCTGCATGTTTCCAACGGATCACGTCACGCATCCCCTTTGGCCAAGTCGTCGAGCTTGATTTGTAAGCCACCGACCGCCGCTTCATCAGACAGCGCCGCCTTGGCTTTTTGGTACGCAGCATTGGCTTCGTCGGTACGACCCAATTGGACCAGGAGGTCGCCCTTGAGCTCTTCACGAGTGGCCAGGAATGCCTTGTCAGCATCGCCGTCGAGCAGTTTCAGTGCTTCGTCGGCCTTGTTCTGTGCCGCGAGTACCTGAGCCAGACGCTGACGTGCGATTTCACCCAGTGTCGGGTTGGCCGGCTTGTCGGTGATGGCTTTCAGCTCGGAGGCTGCGTCATCCAGCTTGCCATTGTCGACCGCAACTTTTGCGACGAACAGGCTGCCGTATTGCGCGTAGGTGCTACCGCCGAACTCGCTCTTCAGCTTGCCGGCCAGGTCTGCAACCTGGGCAAGGTCAGGCTTGCCGTTTGGCGTCAGCGTGGTTTCCAGCAGTTGCTGATAGATAATCGAGGCGCCTTGCGACTGGTTAGCCTGATACTTGTGCCAGGCTTGCCAGCCGAACACCACTACTAAAGCCAGCAAGCCGCCAGTGACCAGGGGCTTGCCGTTGCGCTGCCACCAGTCTTTGAACTCGGCCAGCTGGTCATCATCAGTACTCGACACCCCAATACTCCTTAATCGCTAAATCGGCTGTTTGACAGCTTCAACCCTGCACGATGCAGGTGGCCAGGTGCGCTGCAAGCGCATCAAAGGCAATGCTTTGTTGTTCACCCTGACCACGCAGGGGTTTGAAACTTACCACTTGCTGGGCCAACTCATCATCACCCAGGATCAGTGCATACAACGCACCGCTCTTGTCGGCTTTCTTGAACTGGCTTTTGAAGCTGCCGGCACCGGCATTGACTTGCAGGCGCAGGTTCGGCAGTTGGTCGCGCAGCTTCTCGCTTAGGGCCAGGGCAGCCAGTTCGGCCGCCTCGCCAAAGGCACAGAAGTACACGTCCACCTGACGGGAGATTTCTTCGGGGACCTGCTCCAGGGTTTCCAGCAGCAGGATCAGCCGCTCAATACCCATGGCGAAGCCAACACCAGAGGTCGGCTTGCCGCCCATCTGCTCGACCAGGCCGTCGTAACGGCCACCGGCACAGACGGTGCCTTGGGCGCCGAGCTTGTCAGTCACCCACTCGAACACGGTCTTGCTGTAGTAATCGAGGCCACGCACCAGTTTCGGATTGATGACGTATGGAATACCGGCTGCATCCAGGCGAGCCTTGAGGCCCTCGAAGTGGATGCGGGACTCGTCGTCCAGGTAGTCGGCCATTTTCGGCGCGTCCACCAGTACGGCCTGGGTCTCGGCGTTCTTGGTGTCCAGTACCCGCAGCGGGTTGGTTTTCAGGCGGCGCCGGCTGTCTTCGTCCAGCTTGTCCAGGTGGGCCGACAGGAATTCCACCAGGGCTTCGCGGTAGCGGCCCCGGGACTCGCTGGTGCCCAGGCTGTTGAGTTCAAGCTTGACCGCATCGCGGATGCCCAACATGCCCCACAGGCGCCAGGTCAGCACGATCAACTCGGCGTCGATGTCCGGACCATCGAGGTTGAACACCTCCAGGCCGATCTGGTGGAACTGGCGATAACGGCCTTTCTGCGGACGCTCGTGGCGGAACATCGGGCCGATGTACCAGAGCTTCTGCGGCTGGCCACCGCCGGTGAGGCCATGCTCGAGCACCGCACGCACGCACGCCGCAGTACCTTCCGGACGCAGGGTCAGGGAGTCGCCGTTGCGGTCGTCGAAGGTGTACATCTCTTTTTCGACGATGTCGGTCACTTCACCGATGGAGCGCTTGAACAGCTCGGTGAACTCGACGATCGGCATGCGGATCTGCTTGTAACCGTAGTTATCCAGCAGGCGCGCGACAGTGCCCTCGAAGTAGCGCCACAGGGGCGTCTGCTCAGGCAGGATGTCGTTCATGCCACGAATGGCTTGCAGAGACTTGCTCACATCAAATCCTTAAATTCGTTCTTAGCCGCGCGCGATCAGCGCTGCGTCAGCCGCGACCTTCTCGGCCGCTTTCTGGCGGATCAGCCGTTCCAGCTCATCCACCAGATTGTCATTCGTCAGTTTCTGCGACGGCTTGCCGTCGATGTAAATCAGGTTTGGCGTACCACCGGTCAGGCCCACATGAGCCTCTTTGGCCTCACCCGGCCCGTTGACCACACACCCAATCACCGCAACATCCAGCGGCACCAGCAGGTCTTCGAGGCGTACTTCCAGTTCGTTCATGGTTTTCACCACGTCGAAGTTCTGCCGCGAGCAGCTCGGGCAGGCAATGAAGTTGATGCCACGGGAACGCAAATGCAGGGATTTGAGAATGTCGTAACCGACTTTCACTTCCTCTACCGGGTCTGCCGCGAGGGAGATGCGAATAGTATCGCCAATCCCGTCGGCCAGCAGCATACCGAGACCCACCGCAGATTTCACTGTGCCTGAGCGTAAACCACCGGCTTCGGTGATACCCAGGTGCAATGGCTGGACGATTTCCTTGGCCAGCAGGCGGTACGCTTCTACCGCCATGAAAACGTCGGAAGCCTTTACGCTGACTTTGAAGTCCTGAAAATTCAGGCGCTCAAGGTGTTCAACGTGGCGCAACGCGGACTCGACCAGGGCAGCCGGAGTCGGCTCGCCGTATTTCTTTTGCAGGTCTTTTTCCAGGGAACCGGCGTTGACGCCGATGCGGATGGGAATCCCGCGATCACGGGCGGCATCCACCACGGCGCGAACCCGGTCTTCACGGCCGATGTTGCCCGGGTTGATCCGCAGACAGTCGACGCCCAGTTCGGCCACGCGCAACGCGATCTTGTAGTCGAAGTGGATATCGGCGACCAGCGGAACCTTGACCAGTTGCTTGATGCGGCCAAAGGCTTCGGCAGCGTCCATGTCCGGTACGGAAACCCGCACGATGTCGACGCCCGCCGCTTCCAGGCGATTGATCTGGGCGACAGTGGCCGCCACGTCATTGGTGTCGCTGTTGGTCATGCTTTGTACGGCGATGGGGGCATCGCCGCCCACCGGCACCGAGCCGACCCAGATCTTGCGCGATACGCGACGTTTGATTGGAGATTCGCCGTGCATGACTTTATTGTCCCAACTTCAGGCGAGCAGTCTCGCCACTGGTGAACGGCGCCACGTCCACAGGCTGGCCGTTGTAGGCCACTTGCGCGCCACGGGCAAAGCCCAGACGCAGCGTCAAAGGAGGCTTGCCGCCCTGGTCAAGCGTATCTCCCTTACGCTTCAGACCACTGAACAGCACCTTGCCGTTGCCATCGGAGACTTGCGTCCAGCAGTCAGCGACGTAGGTAATTTGTACTCGGCCATCACCGGCGATAAGCGCTGGGGTGGTTGGCGCGGAAATCGCCGGGGCGGCCGGAGCGGCTGGAGCCGGAGCCTGCACCGGGGCGGCTGGCGTATGAACAGGAGCAACTGGCGTCGCGGCGACCACTGGAGCGGGAGCGACAGGAGTCGTGGCAGGTGCAGTACCCGCTTCAGGAGCAGGCTGCTCGGCGCTCGGCTCTGCCTCAGGCGCCGCCTGGCCCTGGGCCACGGCCTGGTCTTCCGGCTCGTCCAATGGATGAATCTGGGTGGTGCCGTCGGCACTTTCGACTTCGACATGCTCCATGGCGTTGGTGGACAGATCCTTGCCACGTTGGGAGGTCTGATCCTGCCACCATACAAAACCACCACCTATCACGGCGATCAGCAGCAACAGGCTGACAATTCGCAAAATCGTGTGGGAAACACGCACAGGCTCTTCAATGCGCCCCAGGCCATGGACATTGCTGCCCTGGGAATCGGTACCGGTGATCTGGTCGAATTCCTGGACCAATGCGGCCTGGTCGATACCAAGCAACTTGGCATAGGCGCGGATATAGCCGCGGGCAAAGGTATGCCCTGGCAGCTTGTCGAACGCGCCAGCTTCAAGGTTGCCCAATGAAGTCGTGGTCAAATTGAGCTTGAGGGCCACTTCTGCCAGCGACCAACCATTGCTTTCGCGGGCCTGACGCAAGGTCTCGCCTGGGTTTCCACGATTAGCTGCTACAACTTCCGGGTGCGCCGCTTTCATCATTGCTCCGACAGGTATTGCTGATATTCCGGCGTACCGGGATAGAGTCGTTCGAGTTGCTGGCCAAAACGTGCGGCCTTGTCGCGTTCTTCATGAACCGTCGCCAGGCGCACACCGAGCAATAGACTACGTGCATTTTGCCCGCTCAGCAGGCTAAAACGCTCGTAATAGTCACGTGCCGGCACATAATGCCTGTCTTCGAAGGACAACTCAGCCATTTCGAGCAAGGCTCGAGGCTGACGCTGGTTCAGGTGCAGGGCTTTTTCCAGTTGCTGGCGGGCGGTGTCGCGCTGGCCGAGAAGCATTGAGGTCACCCCAAGATTCTCGAAAACCCGCGAGCGCTCAGGATAGAGGGTATCGGCCGCAGCCTGCTGGAAATATTCGGACGCCTGTTGATAACGCTTCTGCGCAAACAAAAAACTGCCGTAATTATTCAGCAGTCTTGGGTCGCCAGGACGTATGGCCAGGGCCTTTTGGAAATATTGATCGGCCAATTCAGGCTCGGCCTGGGCCTGGAACACCAAGGCTAACGCAGCATTGGCGTCTGCGTCGCTGCCATCCAGTTCAAGGGCCTTCTTCAGCGGCACCTTGGCCTGTTCGGCCATTCCTTGCTGCAAGTACCCCAAGCCCAACTGCACATAGGCCACACGCGCCTCGTCACGGCCCTTGCCGGTTTGCAACGGGCTGTCATGGCCCGATGAAACACAGCCAGCCGCAAGGCTGGCAACAAGCAAAAGCAGCGCAAGGCGCAAGGGCATAGAGATCCTCTCTCAGGTTCGAGTCGCGGCGCTTTGCGGCATATCGTCGGCGGCACTCAGTTCACGCACGGCGATATAACGTTCGCTGCGACGGGTGCGATCCAGCACCTGTCCTACCAATTGGCCACATGCCGCATCGATGTCTTCGCCGCGGGTGGTGCGCACGGTGACATTGAAGCCTGCATGGTGCAGTTGATCCTGGAAACGGCGGATGGCGTTGTTGCTCGGCCGCTCGTAGCCAGAATGGGGAAACGGGTTAAACGGAATCAGGTTGATCTTGCACGGTACGTTCTTGAGCAACTCGATCATCTCGACCGCATGCTCGACCTTGTCGTTGATGTCCTTGAGCATGGTGTACTCAATGGTCAACACACGTTTCTCACCCAAGGTCGCCATATAACGCTGGCAAGATTCGAGCAGCATCTTAAGCGGATACTTCTTGTTGATCGGCACCAATTGGTTACGCAATGCGTCATTCGGTGCGTGCAGCGACAACGCCAGGGAGACGTCGATGTGCTTGGCCAGCTCATCGATCATCGGTACCACGCCGGAGGTCGACAGGGTCACACGGCGCTTGGAAATGCCGTAGCCCAGGTCATCCATCATCAGGTGCATGGCCGCAACAACGTTGTCGAAGTTCAGCAGCGGCTCGCCCATGCCCATCATCACCACGTTGGTGATGGCACGGTCGGCGGTCGCCGGGATGCTGCCGAACGATTTATTGGCAATCCACACCTGGCCGATGACTTCGGCGGCGGTGAGGTTGCTGTTGAAACCTTGCTTGCCGGTGGAGCAGAAACTGCAGTCCAGGGCACAGCCTGCCTGGGACGAAACGCACAGAGTGCCGCGCTTGCCCTGGGGAATGTAAACGGTCTCGACGCAGCTGCCGGACGCCACGCGCACCACCCACTTACGGGTGCCATCGGTGGAGATGTCCTCGCTGACCACTTCGGGGCCGCGAACTTCGGCAATGGCCTTGAGCTTGTCGCGCAGGGCCTTGCTGACGTTCGTCATGGCGTCGAAATCATCGACGCCAAGATGGTGAATCCACTTCATTACCTGAGCGGCACGAAAACGCTTCTCCCCGATTGAGTCGAAGAATTTTTCCATTTCCTGTTGAGTCAGACCCAGCAGGTTGGTTTTTGCAGTCAATGTAGTCATGGATTCACCTTCGCTCTTTTAAGCCAATGCTTAGCGAGCGGTTACTTCAGTAGCAGCGAAAAAGTACGAGATTTCGCGGGCAGCAGCGGCTTCGGAGTCCGAACCGTGAACGGCGTTGGCGTCGATCGATTCAGCGAAGTCAGCACGGATGGTGCCGGCAGCCGCTTCTTTAGGGTTGGTAGCGCCCATCAGCTCACGGTTCAGAGCGATAGCGTTTTCGCCTTCCAGAACCTGAACAACAACAGGACCGGAGATCATGAAGGCAACCAGGTCGCCGAAGAAACCACGAGCGCTGTGCTCAGCGTAGAAGCCTTCAGCTTCAGCTTTGGACAGTTGCTTGAGTTTCGAAGCTACAACCTTCAGGCCGGCTTTTTCGAAACGAGTGGTGATCTCGCCGATGACGTTTTTTGCAACAGCGTCAGGCTTGATGATGGAGAAAGTACGTTGAACAGCCATGGTGTAACTCCAGAAACGGTAATTTGCGAAAAATTAAACCCGCGAATTATACGCGGGTTCTTGGGTATTGCCTAACCTGCGGGGATGATCAGTCTATTTCTTCGATCCAGAGGGCCTGGACCGCTTCCAATACCTTCTCGCCGCAGCGGCCAGAGGTATTGTCGAAATCCGGAAGCTCCATGATCCATCGCTGCAGGTCGACGAAGTTGACAGTGAGCGGGCTCACATCGGGCTTGGATTCAGCCAGTTCTTCAGCAATGCGTTGTACATCATTCCAACCGTAACTCATGACAGTTCTACCAGTCAGTGCGGCGCTTCGGCGGCATGGTTAAGCGAATATTTCGGAATTTCAACAGTGAGGTCTTCTGTGCCCACTTTTGCCTGGCAGCTCAAGCGCGATGTCGGCTCCAGACCCCACGCCCTATCAAGATAGTCCTCTTCCAGCTCATCAGCCTCTTCGAGGCTATTGAAACCTTCGCGAATGATGCAATGGCACGTGGTACAGGCGTTAACGCCGCCGCAGGCGCTTTCGATCTCGATGTGGTTGTCGTGAGCGACTTCGAGAATGGACTTGCCGGTCTCAGCCTCCACGACCATACCGTCCGGGCAATGCTCGGCGTGTGGCAGAAAAATGATCTGCGGCATCAGTTAATCCTCAAGTTCGTTCAAGTTGCGGCCCGCCAGGGCGGCTTTCACCGACTGGTCCATACGACGGGCGGCAAAGGCATCCGTCACTTGCGACAGACGCTTGGTCTGCTGCTCGATGGCGTAACCATCGGTGCCTTTCATCAATTCAGCCAGCTCCTGCATCTGCAGGTCGATAACCATGCGCTCTTCGGCATCCAGCAGGCGCTCGCCGTCAGCCTCAAGGGCGCCCTGCACCGCTTCGAGCAGGCGCTGGGCGTCGACTTGCTGCTCTCGCAACACGCGGGCGACCTTGTCGTCACCGGCGTACTGGAACGAATCCTTGAGCATCTTGGCGATTTCGCCGTCGGTCAGGCCGTAGGACGGCTTGACCTGGATGCTGGCTTCAACGCCGGAGGCCAGTTCGCGGGCGGCGACGCTGAGCAAGCCGTCGGCGTCGACCTGGAAGGTCACGCGAATCTTCGCCGCACCGGCCACCATCGCCGGAATCCCGCGCAACTCGAAGCGAGCCAGGGAACGGCAGTCGCTGATCAGTTCACGCTCACCTTGCAGCACATGAATCATCATGGCCGTCTGGCCATCTTTGTACGTCGTGAAGTCCTGGGCACGGGCAACGGGGATGGTGGTGTTGCGTGGAATCACCTTCTCCATCAGGCCGCCCATGGTTTCCAGCCCCAGGGACAACGGAATCACGTCAAGCAGAAGCAGTTCGCCACCATCGCGCTTGTTACCGGCGAGGGTGTCGGCCTGGATCGCGGCACCAATGGCCACCACTTGATCCGGGTCGATTTCAGTCAGCGGCTGGCGACCGAAGGCTTCAGCGACCGCCTCACGAACACGTGGCACGCGGGTCGAACCGCCCACCATGACCACGGCAGCCACGTCTTCCAACTCGACACCTGAGTCACGTACGGCTCGGCGGCAGGCTTTCAGGCTGCGGGCGACCATCGGCTCGATCAAGGAATCGAACGCTTCACGGGTCAGTTGGGCCGACCAGCTACCGTAGGAAACTTCCACCGACGCAGCCTCAGTCAGCGCTTCTTTGGCGGCACAGGCGGTTTGCAGCAGATTACGTTGAGCGCCCGGATCCAGGTCGGCAGACAAGCCGGCGCTGGTGATGATCCAGCCCGCGATGGCGTGATCGAAGTCATCGCCGCCCAGGGCCGTATCGCCACCGGTAGCCAGCACTTCGAAGACACCGCCGGTCAGGCGCAGGATCGAAATATCAAAGGTACCGCCGCCCAGGTCGTAAATAGCCACCAGGCCTTCGGCGTGCTGGTCCAGGCCGTAAGCCACAGCGGCCGCAGTCGGCTCGTTGAGCAGGCGCAGCACGTTCAGGCCGGCGAGCTTCGCCGCATCCTTGGTGGCTTGGCGCTGAGCGTCATCGAAGTACGCAGGAACAGTAATCACCGCCCCCACCAGTTCGCCACCCAAGGTGGTTTCCGCACGCTGGCGCAGCACCTTGAGGATATCGGCCGACACTTCCACCGGGCTTTTCGGGCCCTGGATGGTGTCGATGAACGGCATATGGGATTCACCGCCAACGAAGCGGTAAGGCAGTTGGTCACCCAGCTGCTTGACGTCGGACAGACCACGACCCATCAAGCGCTTGACCGACAGCACGGTGTTCAAAGGATCGGTAGACGCTGCCAGCTTGGCCGACTCGCCCACTTCAGTGCGGTCAGCGTGATAGCGCACGGCAGACGGCAGGATGACCTGGCCATCCGCGTCAGGCAGCGGCTCGGAAAGACCGCTGCGCAATGCAGCGACCAGCGAATTGGTAGTGCCCAAGTCAATCCCGACCGCCAGACGACGCTGGTGCGGTTGAGGACTTTGGCCGGGTTCGGCGATCTGCAGTAGGGCCATGGTAATCAGGACTTATCTGTATATCAGGCGTGCAACCTGGGCGGCACTGGGTTAATCGTCGAGGCGCTCTTCTAACTGGCGCACTTCGTAGGTGAGCTTGTCGAGGAACTGCATGCGCCGCATCAGGCGTTCGGCCTGTTCACGTTGCGCTGCATCATCCCAACAGGCTGCGAAGCTTTCGTTGAGTTCATCCTGGGCCATTTTCAGACGGCGCTTGAAGACCGCGACGCCGGCCAGATCGGCCTCGTCCTGCAGCTCTTCGAGCTCCTCGCGCCATTGCATCTGCTGCATCAGGAAATCAGGGTCCTGGACCGTGACCTCAAGCGGCAGCTCGCGACCGCCCATGGCGAGCAGGTAGCGCGCGCGTTTGGGAGGGTTCTTGAGCGTCTGATAGGCTTCATTGAGGCTGGCTGATTGCTCCAGCGCCAAGCGTTGCTCACGCTCGGAAGCGTCAGCAAATCGGTCCGGATGCACCCCACGCGCCAGTTCACGGTAGCGCGTGGCAAGCTGTTCAAGGTCCAGTCGAAAACTCGGCTGCAGCTCGAATAAAGCGAAATGACAAGGAGTACCCACAATCAGCCTCAGATGTTGAAGCTTTCGCCGCAGCCACATTCACCGCGTACGTTGGGGTTGTTGAACTTGAAGCCTTCGTTCAACCCTTCCTTGACGAAATCGAGTTCGGTGCCGTCCAGGTAGGTCAGGCTTTTCGGGTCGATGATCACTTTTTCGCCGTGACTTTCGAACACCTGATCCTCCTCGACCACCTCGTCGACGAACTCCAGCACGTAGGCAAGGCCGGAACAGCCCGTGGTGCGAACACCCAGACGAATCCCCTCACCTTTGCCGCGCCCGTCAAGGGAGCGTCGCACGTGTTTAGCCGCCGCTTCTGTCATGCTGATAGCCATCGTGACTCCTTACTCGTCGCCAAATGCTTAGATCAAGCCTTTCTTCTGCTTGTAGTCGCGAACAGCCGCCTTGATGGCGTCTTCTGCGAGTACCGAGCAGTGGATTTTCACTGGCGGCAAGGCCAGTTCTTCGGCCAGCTGGGTGTTGCTGATAGTCACAGCCTCATCCAGGGTCTTGCCTTTCATCCATTCGGTCGCCAGGGAGCTGGAGGCGATGGCCGAACCGCAGCCGTAAGTCTTGAACTTGGCGTCTTCGATAACGCCAGCTTCGTTGACCTTGATCTGCAGGCGCATGACGTCGCCGCACGCCGGAGCGCCGACCATGCCGGTGCCGACATCAGGGTCTTCCGCGTTCATCTTGCCGACGTTGCGCGGGTTTTCGTAGTGGTCGATGACCTTTTCGCTGTAAGCCATGGTACTGAATCCTCACTCATCAGGGCCGCTCTGGAACCCTGTAAACACGCCTGCGTTTTCCGCCACGTCTTTACAGAGCCTTTTGGGTGGCGGCTTCTATAGTTAGTGTGCCGCCCACTCGATCTTGGAAATGTCGACACCGTCCTTGTACATGTCCCACAGCGGGGACAAGGTACGCAGCTTGGTGACGGCCTCGCAGACTTTCTGCGCGGCGTAGTCGACTTCTTCTTCGGTGGTGAAACGGCCGAACGTAAAGCGGATCGAGCTGTGAGCCAGTTCGTCGTTGCGGCCCAGGGCGCGCAGGACGTAGGACGGCTCAAGGGAAGCCGAGGTGCAGGCCGAACCGGACGAAACCGCCAGGTCCTTGAGCGCCATGATCAGCGACTCGCCTTCGACGTAGTTGAAGCTCAAATTCAGGTTGTGCGGTACACGGGCGGTCATGCTGCCGTTGATGTACAGCTCTTCAAGGTGCTCGACCTGCTTGTAGAAGCGATCGCTCAGGGCCTTGATGCGCACGTTTTCAGCAGCCATGTCTTCCTTGGCCACACGGAACGCTTCGCCGATGCCGACAATCTGGTGGGTCGCCAGGGTGCCCGAACGCATGCCGCGCTCGTGACCGCCGCCGTGCATGGTGGCTTCGATACGTACGCGAGGCTTGCGGCTCACGTAGAGGGCGCCGATGCCTTTAGGGCCGTAGGTCTTGTGGGCAGAAAACGACATCAGGTCGACTTTCAGTTTCGACAGGTCGATATCGACCTTGCCGGTGGACTGAGCAGCATCGACGTGCAGCAACACGCCCTTGGAACGGGTCAGCTCGCCGATGGCGGCGATGTCGTTGATGGTGCCGATTTCGTTGTTCACGTGGATCACGGAAACCAGGATGGTGTCTTCACGCATCGCGGCTTCGATCATCGCAGGGGTCACGATACCGTCGGTGGTTGGCTCGAGGTAGGTAACCTCAAAACCTTCACGCTCCAGTTGGCGCATTGTGTCGAGGACAGCCTTGTGCTCAATCTTGGTGGTGATCAGGTGTTTGCCTTTGGTCGCGTAGAAATGCGCCGCACCCTTGATTGCCAGGTTGTCGGACTCGGTGGCACCGGAGGTCCAGACGATTTCACGTGCGTCGGCATTCACCAGGTCAGCGACCTGGCGACGAGCGTTTTCCACGGCTTCTTCAGCTTTCCAGCCGAAAACGTGGGAACGGGACGCCGGGTTACCGAAGTTTCCGTCAACCAGCAGGCATTCGCTCATCTTTTGCGCGACACGCGGATCAACCGGGGTGGTCGCTGAGTAATCAAGGTAAATCGGCAATTTCATGGACTTTCTCCTAAATCAGGCTGGCTGGCGTGCCGTTAGCTCTTCGGCTGTCACTCGACGGCGGACGCTTCAATCTTGTCCAGACGCGGCGCCTTGGTGTTGCAACGGCGCTGGTCCTGACGCTGGGCTACTTCTTGCACCTCACGGCGAGTCACAAGATCAGCCAAGCTGATACCACTCAAAAACTCATGGATCTGCAGGCTCAGGTCACACCACAAGTGGTGCGTAAGGCAGGTGTCACCGGCATGGCAGTCACCCAGGCCCTGGCATTTGGTGGCATCGACGGATTCATTCACCGCGTCGATCACCTGGGCGACCTGGATGCCCTGCATGTCGCGGGACAGTTGATAGCCGCCGCCTGGACCACGAACGCTGGAAACCAGATTGCTGCGGCGCAACTTGGCGAACAACTGCTCGAGGTAGGACAGGGAAATGCCTTGGCGCTCGGAGATATCGGCCAGGGACACCGGCCCATTTTGCGCGTGCAAGGCCAGGTCAAGCATGGCGGTCACCGCGTATCGGCCTTTTGTAGTCAGTCTCATGGACAAGTACCAAGGTGTTTCAGAATGGGAGCAAGTATGCGATTCCCGAGTATTTAAGTCAACTATAAGACCTAGTACTTTAGTCAGGATTACCCGTAAAAAGGGCGCGCGAATAATAGCAGGGCGGGACGGGATGGACCAGCGGGAACAGGGCCAAGCCGGGAATGCGGGACCAATGGAGGTCAAAATGTGGGAGCGGGCTTGCTCGCGAATGCGGTGGATCAGTCAATATATTCGGCGACTGACACGCAGCTTTCGCGAGCAAGCCCGCTCCCACATGGGCTTTGCAGCGATTGAGAGACTTCAGCCAGCCTTGGTGGCGGCGCTTTCGTCCTTGATCTCGGCGAAGTCCTCGGTGCGCAGCTCAGGCAAGTCCTTGGCGCAGTAGTTGCTGCCAAGGTCTTTCAGGGCACCGCACATACCGTCCAGCTTGCCATCCACCGCTTGCAGGTGGTCGAGCAATTGGCCAATCGCTCGCGCCACCGGGTCGGGCATGTCTTCGCTGACACCATAGGCATCGAAGCCGATTTTCTCGGCCATGGCCTTGCGCTTGGCTTCCTGCTCATCACCGACTTCCGGCTTGACGATAATCCGCCCCGGAATGCCGACAACCGTTGCGCCAGGCGGCACGGCCTTGGTCACCACGGCGTTGGAGCCGACCTTGGCACCCGCACCGACGGTAAACGGGCCGAGGACTTTGGCGCCCGCCCCTACTACAACGCCATCTTCCAGCGTCGGGTGGCGCTTGCCCTTGTTCCAAGTGGTGCCGCCCAGGGTCACGCCCTGATACAGGGTCACATCGTCACCAATCTCGGCAGTTTCACCAATAACGATGCCCATGCCGTGGTCGATAAAGAAGCGGCGACCGACCTTGGCGCCCGGATGAATCTCGATCCCGGTCAACCAGCGGCCAAAGTTGGAGACCAGCCGCGCCAGCCACTTCCAACCCATATTCCACAAGGCGCCGGACAGGCGGTGGATCCAGATCGCGTGCATGCCCGGGTAGCAGGTCAGCACTTCAAAGGCGTTGCGCGCCGCCGGGTCACGGTGAAAAACACTCTGGATATCTTCTCGCAAACGCTCGAACATTTTTAATCCTTCCGCTTAAGAAGCTCGCCACGGGCCGCTTTCTGGGTTTCCGTGAGGATGCCACGCAATATATTCATTTCCGCCCGGCTGACCGAACTGCGTCCGTACAACCGACGCAGGCGCGCCATCAAGTGCCGTGGTTTTTCCGGATCGAGGAATTCGATGGCCACCAGGGTTTGCTCCAGGTGCTCATAGAACCGCTCCAGCTCATCCATGGTGGCCAACTCGCCACTCTTGGTCGATGCAACCTCGTCCTTCTCTACCTTGCTTGGCTGGCCTTCAGCGGCCAGCCAGGCCATGCGCACTTCATAACTCAACACCTGCACCGCTGCCCCGAGGTTCAGCGAACTGAACTCAGGGTCTGATGGGATGTGCACGTGATAATGACATCGCTGCAGCTCTTCATTGGTCAGGCCGGAGTCTTCACGGCCAAAGACCAAGGCGATTTCAGCGCCGCCGGCGGCCTCTTCCACGACTTTGGTCCCGCATTCGCGAGGATCCAGCAGCGGCCAGGGGATACGACGGTCGCGAGCGCTGGTGCCGAGCACCAGGTTGCAGCCGACCAGAGCGTCTTCCAGCGTGGCGACGACCTGGGCTTTTTCGAGGATGTCATTGGCGCCGGACGCGCGAGCATCGGCCTCGTGGTGCGGGAACACACGCGGCTCCACCAGCACCAGGCGCGTCAGCCCCATGTTCTTCATGGCGCGCGCCACGCCGCCGATATTGCCGGGATGACTGGTATTGACGAGGACGACACGGATGTTTTGCAGCAAGGGAGGCGCTCTCGGACACGGGAAAGGGGAGCAAATCTTACAGAACAGCCTAAGGTTATGCCATGAAAGGTAACGTCGTCCTTCACCTGAAGAAAGTTTCTGCTAGAATGCTCGGCTTTCTTTAACAACCTTAGGTGACACATCCATGCAGCCCATGCTGAATATCGCGCTGCGCGCCGCCCGCAGCGCCAGTGAATTGATCTTCCGCTCCATCGAGCGCCTGGATACCATCAAGGTCGACGAAAAAGACGCCAAGGATTACGTATCCGAGGTGGATCGCGCCGCCGAGCAGAAAATCATCGACGCGCTGCGCAAGGCCTACCCTACCCACGGCATCCTCGGTGAAGAAACCGGTTTGCACAAAGGTAGCGGCGAAGGCGAAGACTACCTGTGGATCATCGACCCACTGGATGGCACCACCAACTTCCTGCGCGGCATCCCGCACTTTGCCGTGAGCATCGCCTGCAAATACCGCGGCCGCCTGGAGCACGCTGTTGTTCTGGACCCGGTTCGCCAGGAAGAATTCACCGCCAGCCGTGGCCGTGGCGCCCAACTTAACGGTCGTCGCCTGCGTGTCAGCGGTCGCACCAGCCTGGACGGCGCCCTGCTGGGTACCGGCTTCCCGTTCCGTGATGACCAGATGGACAACCTGGAAAACTACCTGGGCATGTTCCGCGCCCTGGTTGGCCAGACCGCCGGCATCCGTCGCGCCGGCGCAGCCAGCCTGGACCTGGCTTATGTCGCTGCCGGTCGTTTTGATGCGTTCTGGGAGTCGGGCCTGTCCGAGTGGGACATGGCTGCAGGCGCACTGCTGATTCAAGAAGCGGGCGGCCTGGTGAGCGACTTCACCGGCGGTCACGACTTCCTAGAGAAGGGTCACGTCGTTGCCGGCAACACCAAATGCTTCAAGGCAGTACTGACGGCGATCCAGCCGCACCTGCCGGCCTCGCTGAAGCGCTAAGCGAGCGAGCACAAAAAAGCACCCCTCGGGGTGCTTTTTTTATATCTGAAATTACTGCTGCGGCTGGTTCTGACCGATAACCAGGCGCCCTTCCTTGTCGACCGGGATCTGATTGCCTGGATCACGATCCATGCGCACGGAGCCTTCCTTGCCGTCCAGGGTGTAACGCACGTCGTACCCGACAACCTTGTCGCTGATGTCGTTAACGGTGTTACAACGGGTTTGCGTCGTGGTGTAGGTATCGCGGTTCTGCATGCCTTCCTGAACCTTGTTACCGGCATAACCGCCACCGACCGCACCGGCCACCGTGGCCAGCTTCTTGCCATTACCGCCGCCGACCTGATTACCCAACAGGCCGCCCGCCAGCGCACCGACCACCGTACCGACGATCTGATGCTGATCCTGCACAGGCTTCTGCCGGGTTACGGCAACGTCCTTGCAGACTTCACGCGGGGTTTTAATCTGGGTTTTCACCGGCTGCACCGCCAGCACTTGCGCATACTCAGGGCCGCTTTTTACCAGGCTGTAGGTGGCAACAGCACCCCCGGCAGTCACACCGACAGCACCCAATACCGCACCAACCAGTAACGACTTGTTCACGTGAACCTCCTGACCATCACAAACGGACCGAACGATCCGCGCTATACCCAGCCTTGGAGCAAAAAAAAAGGCGCGAGTTCAATACTCACGCCTTTTTTGTAACAGCTGATCAACAAACACCCATCAAGGGCGGTCGTCGACCTCCTTGCCGGTGCTGGCAGGAGGGATCAGGTCTTCGCTGTTGAGGTTCAGCCAGATCAGTACCACGTTGGCGATGTAGATCGACGAGTAGGTACCCGCCAGTACGCCGATGAACAGCGACAGCGAGAAGCCCCACAGGTTGTCACCACCGAACACCATCAGTGCGGCAATTGCCAGCAAGGTGGAGATCGAGGTCGCCATGGTGCGCAGCAGGGTCTGGGTGGTGGAGATGTTGATGTTCTCGATCAACGTCGCCTTGCGCAGCACCCGGAAGTTCTCACGAACCCGGTCGAATACCACGATGGTGTCGTTGAGGGAGTAACCAATGATCGCCAGCACAGCCGCCAATACCGTCAGGTCGAAGGTAATCTGGAAGTAGGCCAGGATGCCCACGGTCACGATCACGTCGTGGATCAGCGACACAATGGCGCCGACACCGAACTTCCACTGAAAGCGGAAAGCCAGGTAGATCATGATGCCGACCAGCGCCATCAGCATGCCGAGGCCGCCCTGATCGCGCAACTCTTCACCCACTTGCGGGCCCACGAACTCGACGCGCTTGACCGACGCCGGGTTGTCACCACCGACCTTCTGCAAGGCCTCGGCTACCTGGTGACCCAGTTGCGGGTCTTCGCCCGGCATACGCACCAGCAGGTCAGTGGTAGCACCAAAGCTCTGCACGATAGCTTCGTGATAGCCGGCCTTGACCAGCTCGTTGCGCACCAGGCTAACGTCGGCCGGCTTCTCGTAGGTCAGCTCGATGAGCGTACCGCCGGTGAAGTCCAGACCGTAGTTCAGGCCCTTATGGAACCAGCTGAACAACGCCAGAACGGTAAGGAGCACGGTGAAGCTGAACGCAACGTTGCGAACGCCCATGAAGTTGATTGTACGTAACATGGCAGCCCCTTAAATCCACAACTTCTTGAAGTCACGTCCGCCAAAGATCAGGTTGACCATTGCGCGGGTCACCATGATGGCCGTGAACATCGAGGTAAAGATACCGAGGGACATGGTCACCGCAAAACCCTTGACCGGGCCGGTGCCCATGGCAAAGAGAATCCCGCCGACCAACAGAGTGGTCAGGTTGGAGTCGAGAATCGCGGTAAATGCCCGGCCGAAGCCTTCGTTGATTGCCCGTTGAACGGTCATGCCCGCAGCAATCTCTTCACGAATCCGCGAGAAGATCAGTACGTTGGCGTCTACCGCCATACCCATGGTGAGTACGATACCGGCGATACCCGGCAGGGTCAGCGTTGCACCCAGCAGCGACATCAGGGCCAGCAGCATCACCATGTTGCCCGCCAGTGCGACGGTAGCGATGATGCCGAAGAAGCGGTAGATGGCGATGATGAACAGAGAGACGAACAGCATGCCCCACAGTGCAGCGTCGATACCCTTGGTGATGTTGTCAGCACCCAGGCTCGGGCCGATGGTACGCTCTTCAGCGAAGTACATCGGGGCCGCCAGGCCACCGGCACGCAGCAGCAGCGCCAGTTCGGACGACTCACCCTGGCCGTTCAGGCCAGTGATGCGGAATTGAGCACCCAGCGGCGACTGGATGGTCGCCAGGCTGATGATCTTCTTCTCTTCTTTAAAGGTTTGTACCGGTACGTCTTTCTCGACGCCGTCGACCACTTGCTTGGTGTAAGTAGTGACAGGACGCTGCTCGATGAAGATCACCGCCATGCTGCGACCGACGTTGCTGCGGGTTGCGCGGCTCATCAGTTCGCCGCCGTGGCCATCCAGGCGGATGTTCACTTCAGGCGTACCGTGCTCGCCGAAACCGGCCTTGGCGTCAGTAACCTGGTCACCGGTGATGATCAAGCCACGCTCGATCAGTGCAGGTGGACGATTGCCTTCACGGAACTCGAACTCTTCAGCAGTCGCGCGGGTAGCACCCGGCTCAGCCGCCAGACGGAATTCCAGGTTGGCAGTCTTGCCCAGGATACGCTTGGCTTCAGCAGTGTCCTGCACGCCCGGCAACTCAACCACGATGCGGTTGGCACCCTGCCGCTGAACGATCGGCTCGGCCACACCCAGCTCGTTGACGCGGTTACGTACCGTGGTCAAGTTCTGCTTGATGGAGTATTCACGGATTTCCGCCAGCTTGGCCGGGGTCATCGCCAGACGCAGTACCGCCTGACCATTGAGGTCGGCCGGAACAATGTCGAAATCGTTGAAGTTCTTGCGGATCAGTGCACGGGCCTGTTCGCGGGTTGCTTCGTCAGCAAAGCCCAGCTGGATGGCACCGTTGAGCTGCGGCAGGCTGCGATAACGCAGACGCTCTTTACGCAGCAGGCTCTTCACATCGCCCTCGTAGACTTTCAGGCGAGCATCGAGGGCCTTGTCCATGTCCACTTCCAGCAGGAAGTGCACACCACCGGACAAGTCCAGACCCAGCTTCATCGGGTGCGCGCCAATCGCGCGCAGCCATTTTGGCGTGGTCTGTGCCAGGTTCAGCGCGACGACGTAGTCATCACCCATGACCTTGCGCACAACGTCTTTGGCCGGCAATTGGTCTTCTTGCTTGGTCAGGCGCAACAAGCCGCCCTTCGCATCAGCTGCCAAACTTGCCGCTTTAACCTGGATACCCGCGTCAGTGAGCGCTTTGCTCGCACGGTCCAGATCAGCCTGATTGACCTGCAACGCAGTGCTGGCGCCAGTGATCTGGATCGCCGGGTCATCAGGATAGAGATTGGGAGCGGAATAAATAAAACCGATCGCCAGCACCGCCAGGATCAGTACGTATTTCCACAGAGGGTATTTGTTCAGCATCACGCCGCCCGCTTATAACGCGGGGCGCCTTGCGCGCCCCGTCGATTGGTAAAGGTTGTTACTTAGATCGCTTTGAGCGTGCCTTTTGGCAGCGTGGCAGCGATGGCGCCCTTCTGGAACTTCATTTCTACGGTGTCGGAGACTTCCAGAACCACGAAAGCGTCGGACACTTTAGTGATCTTGCCGGCGATGCCGCCAGTGGTCACGACTTCGTCGCCTTTCTGCAAGCTGCCCAGCAGGTTCTTCTGCTCTTTGGCGCGCTTGGCCTGTGGACGCCAGATCATCAGGTAGAAGATGACCAGGAAGCCGACCAGGAAAATCCACTCAAAACCACCGCCCATAGGACCGGCAGCGGCCGGTGCAGCGGCATCAGCCATGGCATTAGAGATAAAAAAGCTCATTTAGCACTCCAGTTGCAAATAGTGAATCTTAGGGTCGGAAAACTCAGTCCAAGGGCGGCACAGGCAGCCCGCGCTTGGCATAGAAGGCATCGACGAAGGCGGCCAATGTACCCTGTTGAATAGCCTCGCGCAAACCAGCCATCAGGACTTGGTAGTGGCGCAAATTGTGGATGGTATTCAACATGCTACCCAGCATTTCCCCACACTTGTCCAGATGGTGCAGATAAGCACGCGAGAAGTTCTGGCAGGTGTAGCAGTCACAGGTAGGATCCAGCGGCGATTCATCATGGCGATGGAACGCGTTACGGATCTTCAGCACGCCTGTATCGATGAACAGATGCCCATTGCGGGCATTACGGGTTGGCATCACGCAATCGAACATGTCCACACCGCGGCGCACACCCTCTACGAGATCTTCCGGTTTGCCAACGCCCATAAGGTAACGAGGTTTGTCAGCCGGCATCAGGCCCGGCAGGTAGTCCAGCACTTTGATCATCTCGTGCTTGGGCTCGCCCACCGACAGACCGCCGATGGCCAGGCCGTCAAAACCGATCTTGTCCAGGCCTTCCAGCGAGCGCTTGCGCAAGCTTTCATGCATGCCGCCCTGCACGATACCGAACAGCGCCGCGGTGTTATCGCCATGGGCATTTTTCGAGCGCTGGGCCCAACGCAGCGACAGCTCCATGGAGATCCGCGCGACGTCTTCATCGGCCGGGTACGGCGTGCATTCGTCAAAAATCATCACGATGTCGGAACCCAGGTCACGCTGGACCTGCATCGACTCTTCCGGGCCCATGAACACTTTGGCGCCGTCCACCGGGGAGGCGAAGGTCACGCCCTCCTCCTTGATCTTGCGCATGGCGCCCAGGCTGAACACCTGGAAGCCACCCGAGTCGGTCAGGATCGGGCCTTGCCACTTCATGAAGTCATGCAAGTCGCCATGCTTCTTGATCACTTCCGTGCCCGGGCGCAGCCACAGGTGGAAGGTGTTGCCCAGGATGATCTCGGCGCCGGTGGCGACGATGTCACGCGGCAGCATGCCTTTTACCGTGCCGTAGGTACCGACCGGCATAAAGGCCGGGGTCTCGACGGTACCGCGAGGGAAGGTCAAACGGCCGCGGCGAGCTTTACCATCCGTGGCCAGCAATTCAAACGACATACGACTCATGATTGTTCCTCTGGGCCGCACGGCGCCGGGTTACGGGTGATAAACATCGCATCACCGTAGCTGAAAAAACGGTATCCGTTATCGATGGCGGCTTGATAAGCGGCCATGGTCTCGGGATAACCGGCAAATGCCGACACCAGCATCAACAGCGTGGATTCCGGCAAATGGAAATTGGTCACCAGGGCATCGACCACATGAAACGGCCGGCCCGGGTAGATAAAGATGTCGGTGTCGCCACTGAACGGCTTGAGCACGCCATCACGTGCCGCACTTTCCAGCGAACGCACGCTGGTGGTACCGACCGCCACCACCCGCCCGCCACGCGCCTTGCACGCGTCAACCGCATCCACGACTTCCTGGCTGACTTCCAGCCACTCGCTGTGCATATGGTGGTCTTCGATGTTATCCACACGCACCGGCTGAAACGTGCCGGCCCCCACGTGCAGGGTCACATAGGCCGTTTCAACGCCTTTGGCGGCGATCGCATCCAGCAGCGGCTGGTCAAAATGCAGCCCCGCAGTCGGTGCCGCCACGGCACCCAGGCGCTGGGAGTACACCGTCTGATAACGCTCGCGGTCCGAGTCTTCGTCGGGGCGGTCTATATAAGGAGGCAACGGCATGTGGCCGACACGCTCCAGCAGCGGCAACACTTCCTCGGCAAACCCAAGCTCGAACAACGCATCGTGACGGGCCAGCATTTCAGCTTCGCCACCGCCATCGATGAGAATCTTCGAACCCGGTTTCGGCGACTTGCTGGAGCGCACATGGGCCAGCACGCGGTGGCTGTCCAGCACCCGCTCCACCAGAATTTCCAGCTTGCCACCGGACGCTTTCTGGCCAAACAGCCGTGCCGGAATCACCCGGGTATTGTTGAAAACCATCAAGTCGCCCGGGCGTAAATGCTCAAGCAAATCAGTGAATTGACGGTGTGCGAGGGCACCGCTGACCCCGTCCAGGGTCAGCAGTCGACTGGCGCGACGCTCGGCCAAAGGGTGGCGAGCGATCAGCGAATCAGGGAGCTCAAAAGTAAAGTCAGCAACGCGCATGATGGGGTTCGTCTAGCAGGGCCGGGAAGTCTAGCGGAAATAGTGAAAATTGACCATGAAACGTGATTGACCAACGGTAATCTCATCTCTATACTTCGCCGCCATTGAGCCCTGATGGCGGAATTGGTAGACGCGGCGGATTCAAAATCCGTTTTCGAAAGGAGTGGGAGTTCGAGTCTCCCTCGGGGCACCATACAGCAGTATCTGAAAGTCTCTACCAGACTCTCAGCAACAGAGAAACCGGCCACTTGAGCCGGTTTTTTTGTGTCTGGCTATCTACCTCTGTACCCCCTTATCCGTTGTATCCCTGTATCCCTGCTTGTATCCTGAGAAAAATACCTAACTTTGGGATACAAGGATGAAGCGCGCAGATATCAAGCGCCGCCCTCTCGCCGACACGACGCTTGCAGGGCTGGAGCCGGAGTCGAAGGAATACCGGGAGCTAGACGGAAACGGTCTCTACTTCAGGGTCAAACCTGATGGTGGTAAATCCTGGCAGCTCCGCTACAAACGCCCGGCAGGCAATTGGGCTTGGATGGGGCTCGGGGGTTACCCAGAGGTCAGTGGTGCGCTGGCAAGAGACAAAGCTGCCGATCTACGCAAAGTAGTGAGTAGCGGCGCCGATCCCCTTGAGCAGAAACGATCCGCTAAAGCTGCAATCGATGCGGCCAAGGCCCGAACGTTTAGAGCTGCTGCTGAAGCTTGGCTCAAGGCCAAGGAAGAAAAGGGCCTCGCACCCTCCACCCTTCACAAAATTCGCACCTACCTCGACAAGGACATACTCCCTGCATTGGGAGATAAGCCCCTCGACGAAATCACCCGTACCGACTGTGCAGATCTCCAGGCATCCCTCGAAGCCAGAGACGCTCACAACGTGGCAGAAAAGTGCCGCACCTGGATCAACCAAATCTTCGGCCGAGCGATTGGTTTAGGACTCACCGAAAACGATCCAGGTAGCCGACTTCGCGATATTGCCGCCCAGGCACCCAAGACTCAGCAGCATCCACACTTGCTAGAGCCTGAACTGGCTGAGTTCCTCCAAGCACTCAAAAACACTCCGAGCAGACTGACGGCACGCACCGCCGCATGGCTTTGTATCTGGACGGCTTCCCGACCAGGCATGGTTCGCTTAGCTGAATGGAAAGAGTTCGACCTTGAGAAGGCAATTTGGACGACGCCTGCTGCCAAGATGAAGATGCGCCGGGATTTTGTATGCCCCCTTCCCCATCAAGCAGTGACAGCTTTGAGGGATCTGCACAGTTTAACGGGGCGGAGTCGTTGGCTTTTCCCCGGTGTGGGAGCGAAGAACCCAACCATCAGCGAAAACACAATCAACAAAGTCTTCGCAACCATCGGCTACAAAGGTCGTCTCGTAGGCCACGGCACTCGACACACCGCGAGCACGTTACTTAGAGAGCATGGCTGGCCGAAGGAACATGTTGAAGCGCAGCTGGCTCACAAAGAGGAAGGCATCTCGGGGGTATACAACAAGGCTCAATACTTTGAGCAACGTGTAAAAATGATGCAATGGTACGCCGATCATCTTGAGTCCCTAGTGGCCGGAAATGTAGTGCAAGGTCAGTTTGGGAAGGCCGTGTGAAGGCGTTAACCCTACACCCCCTCAAAAATCGTGTTACTGGTGTTACGCGTGTTACAAACACCAATAACCCATTGTATTTATTGAATATATTTAGCGTTACACGCACTGCAAAGTTTCTGAGCACCACGTGTTACATCGAGCAGTCGTGTTACAGAAAGGCCACCCCCTCAACCCTGCTGGCATTGGCGCTTCCAGCCGCAAATCGCTGTAACAGCCTACCGGCTTCGGGGCGGCGGGGAGATCTAAATGGACTTTGAGCTGGGCATCGAGACAGAAGAGCTCGAACTCGAAATCGCAGGTTTCGACGTAACATGCCTCATGTGGGATCAGGACGACGTGGAGGCAGCCGTTCGCAGCCTTGTGCTGTTTCCGCAGTTCAAGGAACACTTCAAAGGTGCCTTCGATCTGATCAACACCGCCACATCGTTCTGGCTTGAGGAGGGTTCCCACTTCCCAGGTGCAGAGTTGATTACACGAACCCTTTACTCCCGACGTGATGCAATCTACGACCATGCCGACTCTGCGGAAGCAGGCTCATTGCCAAGCGTGATTCGAGGGCTACTTAGGGTCAGCTGTTCCGCAGAAGATTCACAGCTCGTGGCTACCTACGCCCTGGTACTTGGAACACAGGCCGTTGAGATGCTCGCAAATTGGCTATTCGACCTTGAACTCGCGACCTACGACATTGATGCAGACCTGATAGAGCAACTGAGACATGACTCACCCCGCCAGTACCTTGCCCTGATCAAAAAGGCGCGGGATCGCAGCAGCGGGAATGAGATCAGGGCACGAGAAGAATTCGCGACGTTACTAGGCGAGGCGAATCAAGCGCTGCTGATGGCGAGTCTTTATCGCCAGGTGGAGCAGATGGATGTGTTCAAAAAAGGCTTCAACACATCAAGCCTGATGCATCGAATTCTCGACGACGCTTTCTCGACAAAGGCGACGAAGAGGGGCCAGGAAGCAGGCAATGGGAACCGCAATCCAGACTCAGCGATAAAAACCGCCGCTATGAATAGGCGAGCAAAAATCAAGGCAGCCGCAGAGCAAATCATCAGTGGTCGGAAAAGTGAAAAGCGCAATCTGACCGATGCTGAACTGACCAATCTGCTTTTCGACCAGGCGGGCAACGGCACGAAAAAAACCATTCGAGAGCACTTGATCGCTCTGGGCCTTAGACCTCTGAAATAAAAAAGGAAGCGGACACAGTCCACTCCCCCTCCCCTGCGTAGCGTATGACCCGTTGTCTCAATTAACAAAGGGTTAGCTCGCTATGACTACCGTATTAAAAGCAATTCCCTCGCATGACCCCTCCATGACCCTCATCCGCATGCCCGAGGTCATTTCAATCGTAGGGCTCGCACGCCCGACTATCTACAAGCTGATGCGTCAACCTGAAAGCGGATTCCCGTTGCCGGTAAAGCTGAGTAACAGCAATGCCCGAAGCGCTCCGGTTGCGTGGGTATTGGGGGAAGTTCAGGCATGGACACGGGCGCGCATCGCTGCCCGCGATCAGGTGGCAGCATGAAAAATCGAGCTACCAATAGGGCCATCTTGCAGCCCTTTTCTGTACTCAGAAAAGTCGGGTTCTCATCACGCGGTATGCAGCGTTTTGAGCGTTACCGCACGGAGCAAAAACGCCTTAACCGGGACGTCATGGTGATGCGATGGAGAGATGGCATCTGGTGCGCATTGTCAGTTCCATGCCAAGCCCCTCAAGCAATCATCGTCGACGAAGGCCAACAAGTCGACGCCTACGAGGATGCACGCGCCTGCCTCGAAGGCGACCTGTTGCCCTTTGTTTCCCTGCGCTGGGACGTCCATGCCTGAAACGAAAACGCCCCCGGCGGCAACCGGAGGCGTTGAGGTAAATCTACATGCCTAATCAATTTATGCCGCATCGAAAAAATCCGCAAGCGATCCACACAGTTGCACTTTCAAAAAACGGACGTTACTCTCTGGCCGTCGCTGCAAATTCAGCGAGCGGGCGTGGAAACCCGTTTGAAAACTTGGCGCACAGGCGCCCCCATTACGATTGCAGGCGTCTTTTTTTACGCCTTCGATTTCGAGTTATGGCGGCTGTGTGTGGGCAGGCTTCGGCCTGGCCGGGTTCCAAGTTTCCCGGTATTTCCACCCCATGCACAGCTGCCACCCAATCCCGTGGAAAGGATCGTGGCAGTTCCGTAGTCAAAACTTGGAGCGCCACCTATGCACGCCCTAAATCCGTCCAAAATTCGCGCCGCCGCTCATCGAGCAATGGCTCTCGCCGCTTTACACGCCAACTCCAGCCTCGCTACACGCCTTTCCCGTTACAACGCCCATATGTCCAAGGCGCGCGCCCTGGAAGCCGCAGGAGGTGCCAAATGAGCATGCTCCCAGGCTTTGCACTGCCCGAGGATCTCCTCTGCGTCAGCCAAGACGCCGAAGCCGGTCTGCCTATCGACGCCATCACCTGTGCCCTCGACCGTGCCAATTCAGTCCTCATGCTGCTGGAAGATCACTTAGACAGCGATAAACCCCAGCTCTCGAACCGCGTGCTGTCATCCGTAATTTGGGACGTGCGCGGCACCTTGGGCTTGATCAAAACACTCGCCATGTACGGTGATGCCTCCTCTGTGCCGCTGGGCCAGAAAGGCGGTGCGCTGTGACCCACTCCAGCACGCGTGGACGCTCCGAGTTTTCCCCTGCCAACGGTAACGGCCAAAACCTGTTTCGGGTGAATGCCGGTATCCCGCTGGAAGATGCACTTGAAGCCGTCTCCCAGATACTGCACCACGCCAATCAACTGATCCTCGACGCCGCCATCAGCGATGCAGGCGAGCGTTTTAGTTGGCCTGCGTTCTACCTCGGCGAGATGGCCAAGGCGCTGATCGACGACGTGAACGAGGCGTTGCTTGAGTCGAGGACCGCACCATGACTCAGCGCACCGGCAACACCTCAAAACGCCCCAGCTTTGCCGACGTAAAAAGCGTTGCCCTGAAGAACATTGACCGTGTGCTTGCGCACTGGCTGCCAAACGGCAAACGTGTCGACGGCGGCAAGGAATACACCGCACCGAATCCCACACGCACGGACAAGCGCGCAGGCTCACTCAAGGTCAATTTGAGCAAAGGCACTTGGGCGGATTTTGCCACCGGCGATAAGGGCGGTGACCTGATCGACCTAGTGCGCTACATCGACGGCAGCACCGACGTTGATGCCTGCAACAAGCTGGCGGATCTGCTCAGCGTTTCCGCTGGCTCCGCTACAACCAAAAGCGCACCTGCCAAGAGCGCAACACCGGAGTGGATCGCGGTTCAGCCGATCCCGGCTGAGGCCATGAACAAGTGCCCACCCAAACACCGGCAACACGGCGCTCCGTCGAAGGTGTGGATCTATCGCGATGTTCAGGGTCACCCGGTCATGGCGCTGTATCGCTTCGACCTGGGCCCCGATGAAGACGGCAAGCCGCGAAAAGTCTTTGCACCGTTGACCTGGTGCAAACGCTCCGATGGGCAAGCCACACAATGGCGCTGGCAAGGCTTGCCAGAGCCTCGGCCACTGCTGCGCCTGGATGAGCTGGCACAGCGCGCCGATGCGCCCGCGGTGTTGTGTGAGGGTGAGAAAGCAGCTGATGCCGCTGCTGAGCTGATGCCGGACTACGTCGCCACGTGCTGGCCGAACGGCTCCAACTCTTGGCACAAGGCCGATTTGACGCCGCTCAAAGGGCGTAGCGTTGCGCTGTGGCCGGATAACGATGTCAGCGGCAAGACCTGCATGGACGCCATTGAGCTCAAGCTGATTGAGCTAGGCGCCGCCTCGGTACAACGAATCTCGCTCGACGTATTCAAGCTCAAGCCCAGCAGCAAAGGCGGAAAGCCCACGCTCATCACGGGTGGAAAATGGGCAGACGGAGATGATGCAGCGGATGCGTTAGCCAAAGGCTGGACCGCCGGCCACATCGCCGAGCTGGTGCACAACGGCGAGCTTTTCGGCAGTGTTGCTGAGACCACTGAACCTCAACAATCGAAGGCCAAGGCGCCCGCCAAACGCCCTGCGAAATCGAAAAATGACCTGTTGCCCGGCGGCTTTCGCGTGACGCCTGAAGGGGTGTTTTATTCAGGCGATGATGGCGAGGCACGCCCCGTATGTTCGCCTCTCGAAATCATCGCTCGCACTCGCGACGACAAGGGCCACAACTGGGGCTTACTGGTCGAATTCGACGACCCGGACGGAGCCAAAAAGCGCTGGAACATTCCAGCCAGAACCATGACTGGCGACTTCGGTAAGGACGTACTCGGCCCACTGGTAGACATGGGCCTGCGACTTGCTGGGAGCCGATCAGGGCGCAACGCACGTAACGACCTGCAGAGTTACCTCGGCGGCTTCGACAGTGCCCAGCGCGCACGCTTGGTGACGCGGTTGGGCTGGCACGACAACGCCTTCCTTTTGCCCGAACAGCAAATCGGTTCACATGCCGAACACCTGCATTTTTATGAAGCCGGTGCACAGTTGCCACCGATCAGCGAGGCGGGCTCTCTGGAGCAATGGCAGCAGCAAATCGGCGCATTGTGCGTTGGCAACCGCCGCTTGGCATTTGTCGTGTCTGTGGCGTTTGCAGGGCCTCTGTTGAACCTGCTCGGGCACGAGTCGGGCGGCTTCCACCTCTACGGCGACAGCTCTGGCGGCAAGACCACCCACTTGCAGGTCGCTGCCTCGGTCTATGGCGGGCCACGTCTGGTGCGTTCGTGGCGCTCCACCGATAACGCCCTGGAGTCCATCGCCGCTGCACACTCAGACGGCCTCCTGGTGCTGGATGAAATCGGTATGTGTGACCCGCGCATCATTGGCGAAACGGTGTACATGCTCGGCAATGGCACCGGTAAAGCCCGGGCGAATGATCGAGGACAATCGGGCCGACAGGTGCAGGAGTGGCGCTTGCTGTTTCTCTCGACCGGCGAGAAGACGCTGGCGCAGCACATGGCAGACGCAAACAAGGAGCTGAAAGCCGGTATGGAGGTGCGCATGCTCGCCGTGCCAGCGGATGCTAGCAAAGGTCTCGGCATGTTCGATGTGCTGAATGGTTTTGAGGATCCTGCTGCCCTCTCCGATGCGCTCAAGGCCCGTGTCGCCAAATACTACGGCACACCCCTCACCGCCTTCCTGCAAGCACTGTGTGCGCCTGGAGAAATGCTCAGGTGGTCGGTGATCGTTCGCCGCACGGTGGAGCAGTTCATCACCCAAAACCTGCCCGCCTCGGCCAGTGGTCAGGCCCAGCGTGCCGCCCTTCGCTTTGGCCTCGCTGCAGCGGCCGGAGAGTTGGCCACCGCCTTCGGCGTCACCGGCTGGCCGGATGGCACTGCCACGACCGCAGCACGGGTGTGTCTGCATGCATGGCTGGCTGAGCGCGGCGGCGCCGGAAACTTTGAGGGAGATGCGATCTTGGCGCGGTTACACCAGGTCATCGAACGGTTCGGAGAAAGCCGCTTTACCCGCTGGGAATCTGCCGCCGCCAAGATCGATGAGCACGGCCCACGCACGATTGACCGGCTTGGCTTTCGCAAGACGATGGAACACGGCATGGGCGATGCACTGCACACCACCAACACCTACTTCGTACTGCCGGAAGCCTGGAGGGCCGAAATCTTCAAGGGCATGAACATCAGTGCGGTGAACAAGGAGCTGCTGCAACGAGGCGTGCTGGAACCGTCCAGCGACGGCAAGGCGTCGAGTCTGGTTCGGTTACCCGGTCTGGGTCAGCACCGCTGCTACATCGTGAAGACGATCCGGGCACGGAAGAGAGCGAGGCCGGGGCTGCCTGACCGCATGCTTGCCGATCGAGGTAGCGCCGGCTGATTCCCGGCCTCGCCAGCCGTTCGACAACCATCCCTATCAACCGCGATACCCAGAGACAATACAGATGAACACTATCCAAGAACTGAAAGACCGCCGCGACACACTGACCCTCGAAATGGAGAGCATACAGCGCGACCTGGCGCCCTTCGAAGACGCGCTGGAAAGCCCAGAGGTTATCCAGCAAGGCCGTCAACGCGCAGTGCAAGATGAAATCAACGATCACAAAAGACGCATCGACTCACGAGATCATGAGATCTATCGCCTGAATCAAAAAATCGATCGCCTCGAGGAACTGGCGAACCGTGAGAGCTTGGCTGCGGGTTACCTCAGCGGCATTGCGAACTGGAAAGCCGACGAGATGGAGCTTAACGAAAAGCGCAGCAGCATCGAGACCAGGTTGCAGCAGGTCCGCCAGAGCGATCATGAAGATATGGCAAAGGCTCGACAAGCTGAAACGGACGCAGCCACCGCCTACGCGCAGGCGGTAGCCTGGGGCGATGTGGAGGGCGAAAAAGCCGCTAACGCGGAAGCCCAAAAGGCAGCTAAAAGTCTCACGGCGGCGGTTGAGCATCACCGCCGCCAACAACTGCTGATCACCGCGCTGGAACAAGAGCTGGTGACGATTGATATGCACATCACAGAGGCACAAACAGAACGCGCCAAGATCGAGAACAACGCGGCTCACCTGGCGAACACTGTGCTGGAAGAACAGTGGAACGAGGCTGCGAAAGCACTGCTGGAGACCGGCGGCAAGCTGTGGGCTGCCCGCAAACTTATTAATCGTGATCCGGTTGCGCTGCTGAATCTGGACATACCTGAGCAAGGTGAAAACTTCGGAAGCTGGACCTTCCGAGAGCTTGCAGAACGCTCACACCAACACAGCCTGCTTGACCTGTTGGCGGCCTAACCTCAACCCTCCCCGAAGCAATCGGTGAAGGCGGGTTGCTTTGGGCCAACAGTCGGTTGAACCATGAATAAAACAACACAGAACAGCGCTCAGATGCCCAATTACCTAAAGGCCCGAAAGCTTCATTTGAATGGGATAATCGTCGTCCTGGTTGGCATGAAAGCAGAGTCGAGGCACTTACGATTGATGCAGTCAAGGCAGAGCTTGATTTCATTAACCTCCAGCTTAAAAGAATAGCGATTGATGAAGAATCAGAAGCCTAAGCAACTTTCACCTCACTAGATTCTATATTAAAAAGATTTTAGATTTTTTCGGCATCTGTTATATGGCGGCCCTAGACTTATGACGACTTTGGGCCAATGGCGAAAAATAGACCCGATACATCTACGGCGAGATCAGGATCGGCAGCGTTGAACTTTTAAAAACCAAGAAATCTTAAAGTCGGATGACCGAACATTAAAACCCTATAATTTCAACATGAGCATCACAAATACTTATCTTAAATGAGTGCTATCTATTAGCAGATGAATATTGTCGCGCTCAACTGAGCGCGACAAAC
Source organism: Pseudomonas sp. PAMC 26793 (assembly GCF_000313235.1). Classification (NCBI taxonomy): domain Bacteria; kingdom Pseudomonadati; phylum Pseudomonadota; class Gammaproteobacteria; order Pseudomonadales; family Pseudomonadaceae; genus Pseudomonas; species Pseudomonas sp. PAMC 26793. Next base: position 63,996 of record NZ_AMXG01000040.1, on the reverse strand, counting down.
TCAAACATCTAAATAATTACTGGATCGAATGAAACGACCTTATAACGATCCTCCAAAACCTGCCGAATAACGCGCAACCTTAAATCACCTAATTTTTTCGCGCTCAAAAAAGTAGGTAAAGAGACGTGAGAAGATTTTCGCTCTCTTTCCTCCATACTCCGCGCACTACTTAGCACAAAGCTTGAGAACCCCCTAACAAGGTGGGGGTGATTCAATAAAGAAGAATCAGTTCTGAGCCAATAGATAAGCTCATGAACATCACTAGCAGAACACAAAACATCAACATCAGAACTTTCTGTTGCTTTTAAAGCGTTTAAGCGCGCCTGCCACCTCCGAAACCGCGCTCGACCTTTATAGAAAGACATCGCAGTAAGGGGAACTCCAAAAGAATAGAATAAGACCATAAAACTACCGAAGCCCAGTCCAATTAATTTTGAAACAGAAGGGTTTTCCACCTCAACCAGATCAATACCAAGCAACGAACTAGATATAAAGTCTACAATATAACCCAAGGGCCACATAGCAGCTACAAAAACTGCCATAAGCATACACAGCAGCGTCACAAAACCGACTCTACGGAAAGTCACGCATTTAAACACCCATCTAAAAACATCAAATAAATTTACTTTCCCCCCATAGGATCGGATGAGAAAGGGAAAGAACATCAATCCGAACGAAACAATACAAACCGCAGTAAGCCCGACTAACATCAATGTAGTATTACTAGGCTCTCGAAATAGCTTTAATGATAAAGCCGCCAAAACCACCCCCATAAAAAACGAAGGGATAACAAAAAGCGAAACAGACGGTACAGACCGAGTGCTTTTCTGATCAGTTTCAAATGATACTGCGGAAACCCCTAGGATAAGCTCTACTGAATGTTCCATTAATCGAAGCGGGAATAATACACCAAAAAAACTTCCAAACTTTTGAAGCAACTGAAATTTTCGGCGTAGTCGGCCACAACGAGACACAACAAAGTTTGCGCCCATACTCGGAGGAAGACGTGCTGCTAATGCTTCGACTCTAAGTTGATCTGCACGATCGTGCGCCAAAAGGACTTCATCAGACAACATTTGGAGTACAGACGCCCGGGACTTCTCCGGTAACGTTTGAGCAAAGATAGCCTGCTTGAATGCCTGCTCACGCTCACCTCTTGTGCCACTAGAAAAAGATGAAGATAAATACTCAACTAAAACCTCATGAGGAAGTATCCCACCTAGTCTAATAACTTCACAGCGATCCAAAGTATCACCATTTTCCCAGCGAGGTTTCAGAAAGTGATAAGCGGCCTGCGATAGTGACAACGGAACGTCTTGAAGCCTGCGTGAAAGACCTTCTTGAAGTAGCGTAAGAAGCGGCACTGCAACTTCATTATTCCAATCAAAGAAAAAGGAATATGGGGTACTAGAGTGATCCGAACTTTCTGAATCCATCTGTTGTGCAGCACGCTCTTCCAGTATTTGACATGCGGCCTCCAACAAATTTTGAATCTCACTCCGCTCACGAGTCTGCAATAACGTAACAGCATATTCCCGCCAGCGAAGCTCGGTTAGGAGATTATAAGGAGGGATTGCTTCGGGATGGCGAGTAAGGTAGCGCACAAATAATGCTTCTTGATATCGTCGATGAGCAAATGCAAAGCGGCGATCACCGTGTGCGGCATTTGGGACGTCTGCGCGCCCAATTTTACAATCTACAAGGGCTGATATCAGACGCTCAATTGACGTGCTAGGAATTTGACTATCGGGAAGACGTCTAATTATTTGATCTAATGTGGGCGCGAGACTTAAACTTTCATCCTCTGCAAAAAGCTGGGCGAGACGCTCCGCGCCATCAACCAACTCTTCCACACTTAGACTGTATTTGCGCTTTAGATATTCCGGCTCTCGCCGAGCCAGTCGCTCTACGTGCTGCAATAGTATGTCATGGTCGTTACTTGGTGCTTTTTGCTCATCCCGAATATAACGACATAGCAACGTTAAAAAAAGAGGCGTCGCACCGATACTATTATCCGAAATTGCAAGATGCTGGCGCACTAAACTCATCTGCCGCACATTTAAGAACGAGTTTTGAATTAACTCGTCTTGCTTAGATCCACTTAAGGGAAGTATGCGCAGCTTTTTCCAAGGTAGAGCTTCTGGCCCCTTAAACTCACGTGAAGCTAGAATGCCTTTACACTCTCCCATACCTTCAAGAAATTGTCGGATAGCTTGGCTGTATTGGCGAACTACATTACTTCCCGACTCCGCATGAAGAACGGCTGGAATTTCATCAAATGAATCAAAAAGAAAAAGCCAAATTCCTTTATTGCAATAATCATCCCAATTTTCTCTTACGAAGGATGAAGTATCTGCATCGCCTCGCCGTATATTGTCTAACACGAACTCACGCACGTTGTCGGCTGTGACCCCCACTTCGCAACTCGTATCCATTTCGCGCAGGTTTACATACAACGGAACGATCGCATCTTTGTCGTTCGATCTTTTTCCTTGTTCTGCGAATTGTTTGGCCAGATGGCGTAGTGCAACGCTTTTACCTGATCCAGGTTCGCCGACCAATTGCATTGCCCGCTCAGTGCTTGAAGTAATAGCTCGAATAAGAGATTTCTCTTTACGCAAACCGGTGGACTTTTTTCTTCGTATTCGATGCCACGCAGTCGCATAATAACCTCCTTCAGTTTCAACTTCGGCCTCGAGATCGGTAAAATACTGATCATTCCAATTCTCCGCCTTAGCTAAATAAGACAAATCTGCATCGAGAACACCGCAAAATTGCTTTCGGCGCCTAACACGTGACTTATTGTCTTGACTAAGCAACATCGGAAGCCCGCTAGACTTGTAAACCTCCACTAGTTTTATTAGTAGCTCTATTACCTTACCAAGTGCCTTAAATGAAATTGTAGATAAGACCCCCAATGCAACCAATGCAATCAACAATAATACTACCCAGTGCCAAACATCATGCGTACTTTCTGAATTCCATACTGCGTGGAATACTTTCTCCGCAAACCTCAACAAATTATCGGAAAACGTGGTCGAGTCGGGTTTATCTGTCATCTCAAATTCCATTTAATCCTGATTGTTTTTTTTACAAGTACTAAATATTACCGAATATAGTAGCCCTACATTCGGGCGTATTGATGGTTCGTAGAAAACCAGCCTATTGCAAGCACCAAAAAATCCAGCTATTAAGCGCATATGCAGAACTCGTCTAAGCGCCCAATCCTGACCGAAAACGGACGATCGATGATCGATGATCAAACTACGCTAGTTACGTAATGATAGCCGTTATCATTCGATGCCGAATCGATTTTTTCCAGCGCTGGCCATCTTCGCACTGGAGTAACTTAGATACCCAGTCTCACTTACGCTTCCTATTTACCTCAATCACTCCCTTATTATTAACATCGTAGCTACTTACAGTCCTTTCCTGGTGAAGACGGCCCAAGAGTTCACGATCGGCAAGTGTATCCGGCACTCGTAATTTACCACGGCCCACCTCAGTGAGCTTAGGGTAATCACCGTCAAGCGCTTGCAGGATAGCGAAGAGCTGCTCACGACTGATCACATCTAGGTGTGATTTTAGTAGAAGTACGATCTGCTGTGATACGACATTTTCTTGCGCCATCTTCTGCACAACATCGGGCGATAGTTCGCATCCGCATCGGGTAGCGAACTGCGCCAGTTCATTCAGCCCTCGACGGCCTGCCACCTCCGCATACTTTGTGGCTTGCTCAACAACCACATTCTTGATTACCGAATCGATCTCATCGCTTTTCAGAATCTCTGCCAAATCCGCCCCCACCAACGCCGGGGTCATATAGCTCGAAAACTCCCGTGACTCTCGGATAAACACTTTGCGCGTAGGCCAATCAGTGGCTGCAAGGCACTCATAGGATGATGCGTCATCTGCAATGATGTCGTGCTTGAGCAACTGCGCGAAGAGGTCGCCAACTTCCGCCTCGATTTCGCCAACCTCGAGGTAATGGCGCAGGCTCAAGCTCGCGACCAGCTTCGTACGGAGCACTGCGGATGGGAGCTGATCCGTTGCTGCCAAGATCGCTGCTGCCAATGTACTCTTCGACTGGTCGTCGGTCGTATTGGTGTCGGTGATCTCGGCAGCGGCCGTCAAGTTTTTCGCTAGGTGCGCATCGACCGCCCCAAGAACACTAACATAGCGGCTAACGTTGCTGAACGTTGCTGGGACACGCCTATGTTCGGCCAACGCCGGCCACGCGCCCTCAGACACCTCTGCGAGATCTGCAACTTCACAATCTGCAGCAGCACGCTCGATCACATCACCAAGACGAGGCGCATCTAGCGAGAGTACATCTTCGATCACTACAAGGAAGTGTTCGTTCGCATCTATCGTCGTGGAAGAGCCATCGATAGCCTCCAAGTACCTGCTTAAATGCCTGAGCACATAGTCGTACACCGTCTCGCTCCGATCCCGGATCACGTCGAGAGCCAAGGTTTTTGCATTATTGATGGCGATCGCGAGGTTCTGGTACGTGATCTCATACAAATTGCGTGACACGAACGATGCACGAGTCTGACGGCCCAACAGTTCCAGACGAGGCACGGTAATACCAGCATCCCCAAAGAGTACGCTGATATGTTCGGCCTGGGCCGGCAAGGTCGCGTCGGACGTAAGTACCGTGAACTCAGCGTAGTGCGCTGTAAGGTACGAGGACACCGCAGAATCTATCCGCTGCTTTGAAGGCGTCAGGTGTGCTAGCGCTACATTCACAAGCGCTAGTCGTGAAGAGTCATCTAGGTCCGCCTGACTTACGAGATAGGTGAGCACTTGCGTGGATGCGACCGTGAACCGTTCAATGAGCCGTAGGCGCTCGTTACCTGCGGTAAGGTACGCCTGCAGAAAACTAGCCTGACGCTCCCCGAGACCTACTAGGGAGTGAATCATGATGTCAGCCGCGTCTATATGTTTGGCCAGAAGGTGGTCTAGGATAGCGATGTTGTAAAGCGAAGGCTCCTTCAGCGAGCTCTTGCCGCGCTCCCGGACAACAGCGTCCACGTCCTCCGGACCAAGCTCGAAGTGCTGGTCCATCAGGTCTCGCTCGACGTGATGGATAATGAAATTCGTGGCAGCTGACCCAACACGATCCCCGTGGAAGGTTGACGTGTAGAGTGTGAAGTTGCGGTTGATATACCCAGCACGGACGATCTGGTACGCCAAGCCTGGCGTTAGGATGATCTTGGCGATTGCCTCGAAGGACCGCATGCTCTCCTTATACAGGACGAGAAATTCCGTACGTTTAACGAGATCTCCAAGATCAGCGCTGCGCAGGAACCTGATGTCCTCCATCTTCTCATCGGTCTGCTCAGCGAGCGCATCCCGATCTGCTTCATTCCAGCTTTCGGCGTCCAGAGGATCACCAAGTGCAGCCACAAGACTGTCGCGAGTAAACGAAAGCGTACGACCTTGGTAGTGGTCATAATATTCAAGTACCAAGTCTTCGTCTGGTGAGACGAAGGTTGTCCAGAACTGCGCTCCCTTGAGGTCTTTCGGAGACTTCGCAGCAGCCGCAAGAGAGAAGGTTGCATTCTGGGTCCGGAAGCCAGAAGCCTCAGCTGTCCGCTGCACGTGCGCAAGCAGGAGTTCGCCCAACTGATTACTGCGGGTAGCAGCCCAATTGATCCGCGTGATCTTCTGGCGAAGCACGCGAAGCTCGCCCTCGATTCGCTTGATGTTCTCAGTCACCAATTCACGGCTAAGTTTGTAGAGCATGTCCAGCTTGCTATGGCCGAGCCGGATAATCTCGAAGTCTGCTAGGTGCGTGCTCTTGTATAACATCATCGCAAACAGTTCAGTCTCACTTAGGTTGAGCTGCTTGCCGTCGCCGGAGAAGATTCGGTCGCGGAAGACGATGAATTCGTTACGGACGTTCTTGAGCAGCCGCATATCTGGTACGTACTGCGTCGCTAAGTCGAGTAACTCCGGTGCTACCTGGTGCTCGACTTGATCAAGTAGCTTTAGTGCTAGGTTGCGAGCACTTCGGTGCGTAATAAATGGAACCACCGGGATGACAAGATCGAAAAATTTAGTGCGGTTGGTGCGTATAGCCTCAGCCTGCGCCGGATCGTCCGTCGTAAGCACTTCTGTATTGTGCCTACGACCTTCTATCTCCAGGCCGATGCGATCGAAGATGCTGTCTTTGATAGCATAGATGAATCGGATCGGCTTCTTGATCTGGGGCGAGGCGTTGAGCAAAGTGTTCAACGCTCGAAGCGTCTCGAAGATATGAGAGTCGTTGAACCGGTCGATGTCCTCGAAAAGAACAACATCGCGGTCTGAAACTTCAAAAAAGTAGACGATCTCGTCGAGGTATTGATCGAAGTACGAAACAGAGCTTTCGTTGAGCGTGACGGTTGCAGACCCTGCGGAGAATTGCTGGATATGCAGTTTCCCATAGAACAACCAGCTCACCAGCAGAGTAATCAGCGCCGCAGCGCCCCAAATGACAGCGTGAGCCCAAACACCAATATCCAAATGTGGCGTGAATACAGAAGCAATCTTTAGCGTCCATCCAGTCAGTAGGAAAATTACAGCAGCGACAAATCCCAGCAATACCGAGGTTCCGATCGCCCGCCACCATCGGAAACGCTCAATACGCCGAAACCGTGAGCCAGGGGTTCTACTCGGATATTCTCGATAGAGCAGCTGTTTGACAATTTCCTGCTGGATGCGGTTGGTCGGGGTCGTGGCCTGGATAGGCACTGAATTATCAAGCTGGGAAGCTTCGATAGGCGCGAGCGTCGAGAGCGATAGCTCTACGATACGATTATCCTGCCGCCGGGCGACCTCCCGCATGATACTGCTCTTACCGACCCCATAGTTGCCTGACAACGCTATGTTGCGTATCTGATCCTTCGCAAGGGCAGCTTCGATAGCGGCGACATAGCCGCCATGCTCTTCCGCCAGGTACTCAGGAGTAAGCGGGACCAACAGCCACGATTCCGTGGCAGGCCCCGGTTCAGAACAGAAAATGTCCCGAACGCGATTACGGATGCCGTGCAAAAAATTAAAGAACACATGTCCTCCTGACGAAAAATCCTAGATTGCAGCTTTACCACACCCATACTAAAAAGCCGAACAAATCCGCTGGGCTGATATGCACGCGCTCATGCTGATCCTTCGTCCCTTGCATGCGGCAGCCCGTTGTAGCGTTAATGCCAAAGTGGCGACTCAAGTAGATGTTCACAGCGGAGCGGTTTGACTCGAGTGCGGCAGACGGATGCCATAGTTCGCTACTGTCGGGTGATGGTTCTTCTGAGGGAAAGGCTCTAGCCCGATGACATCATGCTTAACAATCAAAAACCGTTCCTTCCAAAGCGTTCATTGATGTAACACCCAATCGCCACGTAACACGTATATCGGCAAATGAAGCACAGTTGTGTAACACCATATAAATCAATTTAAATCATATAGTTATAGGTAAATGTAACATACGTAACAGGGTTTAAAAGGGTATCCCCCTAGCCCCATTAGTATTGCTCCTCCAGCGAAACGAGATCGATCTCGCTCTTGGCTTGGTTAGATGCGGGGACCCTGCGAGGTTTCGCTTCACACGGGGTAGGAAACCCGCGGAATCGTGTTAGCGGGAGGTCTCCCAGCTTAGTGAACAGGTGAACCTGGTGAACTCCAGTTTACCTGTGCATTTGCCCTACCGTTTGGGCGATCTGAAGGCATCGTTACCAGTACGGTAACGATGCCCTCTTTTCTTCAAAATCCTTTCAATTTCAACGATTGAAATTTCAGTAACTTCCCACGCCTCCCACTAGCTCGATCCCGCGGGTTTCATGCCCCGTGTCCCTCGAAAACCGCCAGGGTCCCCGGCGTTAATCCTCTTGGAATGGGGAGGCTGGCTAGCTGAAGTCAAGTGACTCGAAAGCTCCTCCTGTGGCCTCCCCGGTGGAAATGCAGACTTTGAACGGATACCAAGAGTCCTCCAAGTACCAACCATCCCCCGTAATGAACCCATCAGTGAGAGAAACTTGGATATCCCTAATCCCATCTAAAGACAAACGCTCAGTGCACCAGACCTCAGCGTCTCCTTTGAAAAGCCTAAGCCACAGCCCATTTGAAACGAGGGTGCTACCCAGCTCTGGAATGCTGATCAAATTCTCAATATCCCCACCGAAGTGCTTCAAGAGCAGTCCGTTACGAACGTCCACGATGTAACCCTGACCACCGGCAACTACGATCACGTGAAAACTCGACTCCACTTCCAACACACAGTTGAAGCGGCAAAAACCGGGTTGGAAGTTCCCCACCCAAGAAGGCATCCCTTCCGGCAAGAACCTGATAACGATCCCCTCACTGTGCTGCCCTTGGCCGGTTGCACTGAACTGGAGAGGAAGAGGGCCATCACCCGGCAGCCCAGCAAGAAGCTGATGTTGCGGCGTATCGGTCATAGATTTGGCTGGCTGCGAAGTTCATTTCCATCGAATCATGACACTACCTACCCCTCCGTTACAGAGGCGTGACCTTCCAAAGGCGCGGGACCGCTTCGTTTACCAGCAACATATAGCGATGGAATACCTTGCCGTACATGTCCTCCAGGTAGCCTGCCCACAACGTCTGGATGCTGACTTTAGCGTTACACGCACGGGCAGCGTTACATCAGATGTACGCTATGTCGCTCAACTGTGTAACAGCCGTGAAAGCCAATGAAACCGGGGGTTCTGGAAAGGGCGTTACACTCGTAACACCGGTTACACCAGTTTTGGAGGGGGGGGGCTGGATATGTGCTCTCATGCTGCCTTTCCAAATTGGCCTACACCCCATTGTTGGCCTCTGGTGAGTCAAGATGATCAGCGTGATTCCTGATCACCAGGTGTTGAGGACAGCTGATATGCAATGCGACCGGCTCGAGGTAGATTGACTACCTGACAACACGGCGGGAGAACACCATGGAAGACATCCCTTTGCTTGCGTCATTACTCAAGCGCATGAATGAAAACCAACTGGCGCTGGGGGCAGCTATCGAGGAATTGTCAAACTGGGTTGAGCAAAGAGGATCTACAGAAGTGGCACAGAACATCCGAGGGGCACTAGAAACCCTGGATGGGAATGCAGGATTCATCACCCTTGCCCTCGCCTCACTGTCGGCAGAAGGTCGGACAAAGAAGTGACTAGCTGGCCGAATGGCTACACATCACCTACCAACTGGTGGTGCTTTACCTAGCAGGAATACCACTACATCTGTAGGCAGAAGCAAGCAGCGTGTATGCCTACATGTATGCCTAACCGATAGGCACCGCACAAAACCCTTTAAATACATTGCTCTACACAATCAGTTCAAATGACTGTGTACCACCAAGTACTAAAAACGGCTTACCGAAAGGTAGGCCGTTTTTTTATGCCTCAAGAAAAGTATCCACACCGCCCGGCGCTTACGGCTCCCCGCCCATCCCACAACGGACAGGCGGGCTCGTCTCTCAATGGGATTTGCTTTCAATGAGCGTGCCACTGACCGCCCGCTCCAGCGCAGCGGTGGTCCGACCATTTAGCTCAATGCGCAGCGCCACTGCCCGTTCTACCCCGATCTGCAACGCGGGTCCGAGGCGACTGATGTCCAGCCCCAGACGAATCAGCATCTTCTCGACACCGACCGTGGTGACAGTAACGAACTGCTCCACGCCATACCCGATGGCGAAGTTCACAATGGCGTGAATGGCAAGGGTGGTGCCCTGTGAGAAACCGAACCGGTTGCCGTGGGGCATCTCGATCGCGAACCGGCTCAGTTCCCACACCGATTCCGAGCAAGGCGCCGGCTGGCCATGCAGAAGCTCAGGAAATGTATGCGCCAGCATATTAGGGCCGGTTGTAGGAAGAATACGCCAGCAACCACAGACATAAGCCTGCTCGGCACTTCGGTTGATGATCATGTAATAAGGATCGAGTGCGTCGTACCCATCGATCTCCATGCCATTGATAAGGGGTATATCCCACATCTTTTTTTGTTTAAAGATACGCGCCCGAAGTTCATGCATGGCATTCAACGCTTGCGGGTTGAAGTTATTGCGGCGATCGATGGAAATAAACATGGGAGATAATACCGAAGGGGCCAAATTCTCCGTGCACGATATATTCACAATGAATAAATAAGACCCTCCCAGATCAGGGAGGTGGTTCAGGAGGGGCGGCTTTGCTAGTTTTCGGCTTTTGAAGGATTCGTTCAGATGAAGCTACTCAATAGCTCGGCAGTGCGCGAGATTGCGCACAAAGCCATCAGCTTGCGCCTGGACCAGAAACAGAGCCAGACCGAGTTCTGGTCGAGATTCGGTATCAGTCAGGCGTGTGCCAGCCGCATCGAGTGCACCAGTCAAGTGCCCGCCCCGGTCTACATCTTGCTGTGCCTGTACCTGAGCGGGCGCCTGCAGGAAAGCGACCTGCCCCAACGCTTACGGTGATACTCAAGGGGTGATGAGCTTCTGCTGGATAGCCTTGATCACCGCCATTTGACGCGAGCTGACCTGAAACTTGCGGCGGATGTTCTTGAAGTGAAAGTCGATTGCCGAGACGGTAGAGGACAGTATCATCGCGATTTCCCAAGTCGTCTTGCCCGCTGCACTCCACTGCAGCACCTCGCGCTCCCGAGTTGTCAGGTGTACCGGTGCGCAGCATTCTGCCCGAGCCCTGAGCACCTGCCCGATAGCGTAATCGCGCAGCAGGGTCGCCATGGGCAGAGAATGAATCATCGTGCAGACAGAACGCACACCGCGCTCGTCAGGCTTGAGGCAGAGCATACCCGCCTCGCCTCCCGGACCGTGCAAGGGCAATGCGAGCCCTTGCTGGAGCCCGTGCACCGCCGCCTCTTCGAAAAATGCCGTTTCCGAGGGACGGCGATAGTTCTCGCGGTTCCAGAACAATGGCTGGTTCGAGTTCAGGCAATGACGAACGATTGGATCGAGTGCGACATAAGCCTTCGCGTCGTAACGAGCGCGCCATGCTTCGGGATAATCGGTGTGGATCAACACTTGCTGGTGGGTTGCAGCAGGACCGGACTTGATGCCCAGCAGGAAGTTCGAGTAACCCAGCTTGAGGGTCAGTGTCTTTAGCCTCCCCAGCCAGTCATCGTGACAATTTGTCTCGCAAAGCTGCAGCAGTTCATCCATTACCAGCACGATCTTCCCTTTCCCTGCGGCACCGTTCAACGGTGTTCTCATCCTGAGACAGCACACGAGGGAAATCGGCCCCCCTGTGTGAGGCCGACAAGATAGCGATATAGCACTTTGAAATCAATTCATGGGCAACATGCCCCGTTAAGGGCTCAGGCGCCCGTCGGAACGGGGGTTTTCCTGCCCAGACGGACCAGTTCATTGGAGAAGCACAGCCCGATGATGATCAGAACCGCCCCCGCGTAGAGACTGTCTCGCGGTACTTCGTTGAGCACGGCGAACGCCAGCAACGCGGCGAACAGTGGCTCGGTCAGCTCCAGCGCCTGCACCTGGGACGGCTTCAGGTACTCGATGGCCTTGGTGGTACAGAAGAAGCCCAGGATGGTCGGCAGCGCGGCCAGCGCCAGCAGTGCGGCAATCGTCAGCGGCGACAGCGCGCCGATCACGAAACCATCGGCCGCCGCCGGCATCAGCAGATACAGGCTACCGAAGAACAGCAACTGGCGAGTAAAGTGCAGGCCGCCGGACACCCCCATGCGCTTCATGGCCACCGAAAAAGCCCCATAGCCACAGCCGGCTGTCGCAGCCAGCGCCGCGCCCTGCAAGGTGAAACCTTGCTGCAAGTCGGCACCAAAGATCACCGCGATACCGGCGATAGCCAGGGCGGCGCCGACGGTAGCGTTAGCGGTGATGGCATCCTTCAGGAAGATACGCCCCAGCAGGATCGACGAAATGGACGCGCTGGCCATCAGCACCACCACCACACCGGCTGCCGCGTAATGCCGGTAGGCGGATGTTTCGAAGTGAAACAGCACGAAGATGCCGAGGAACGCGCAGAGCGCGGCCTGGGCCCATTTGGCCTTCGACGCAGGACGCTTGAGAAACAGCAGCAAGGCCGAGAGCAGCACACAGCCCAGAACGGTCTTGAGGACGGCAACACTGCTGGCGGTGAAGCCGTTGCTCATGAGCACTTTGCTGAGTACACCGATAGTTGCGTTCAGCGCCGCGGCGGAGAGTGCAAAGGCGATGCCTTTGCTGAAATTAGCTTGCATTGATGACTGTCCCTGTCACTGGTTTGTCGCTCGATAGAATGCCGGCCCACATCGACGGGGCGAAGTTCGAGGACACGAAGATTCCGCCAAACCCCGCATTGGTCGTGGCATAGGCCGGGTCGCTCAGCAGGATACGATGGGCCTTCTTGAGATTCCAGTATGGAATGGCTGGAAACAGATGGTGGATGAGGTGGAAGTTCTCTCCGTGCATGGCCGTGAAGAAGTGTTCAACCGGATGGCTGAAGCGGTTACGGGTGGCCTGCAGATCAAGCTTGGCCCTGGCGATCATCGGGTAGTGCTCGGCCAGTTCGATGAACCAGGTCAGGGCCTGGAAAGTAGTGAGGTAAGGCAGGAGCCAATAGAGGAAATAACCTTTGGCCCCAAGCACCATCGTCAGGCACAACGCGAGCATTCCCTGGCACGCCAGCAATGAAAGCAGCTCGCCTTTCCTGGGGCTGCGGACCAACCGGTTGACCAGCAGGTATTTCAGGCTCCCCGGGGCACTCAAGAACAGCATCGGCTTCACCAGATGCACGAGCACAAAACTGAACTTCGACCTGGCGTTGAATACGCCGGACTGTCGATAGTACTGGTAGTCGGGGTCGCGATCAGGGTCGCCCAGCTTGTGATGGTGATCCAGGGTATGGGAGCGCTTGTAGCTGGCCCAGGCCTGAAAGATCAGGTAGCCGGAGCACCAGGTACCGAGGAACTTCTCCAGTCGTTTGCTGCGGCATAACGCACCGTGCGCGGCCTCATGCAAGAGCGTGGCCAGCGCCCGTTGCCGAGAACCGATCAGCAGGATGGCCAGTGGCAGCAGCCAAGGGTTGGACTCCCCCAGGTAGATTGCCAGGCTGATCCAGAACAGGTTCTGCAGCAGTGCGAAGGGGCCATGGTAATTGTCGTACAGGTACAACGTCTTGATTTGGTCTTTGATCTCTTTCGAGAATCGGTGTCTGGGTAACATCGATAGTCCTGTTGATTCACCATGCAAACCTGGGAAGGCGGACGCTGCGCCTGGCCGCATTCGAGGGGGGCGCAGAATTTATTGAGATACCCGGGCTGCAACAACCTCCCTGTTCCGGGAGGTACCAGGCCTTGCACAAACCCTGTTGACTAGGGTGTTACTCCGGCCTGTACCAGGCAAGGCAGTACCACTTCGCACACGGGAGCAAGGGGCGTGACCAATGCCAGGTTCTAATCAGGATTACCTCACTTACGATTTCGACATTACTTTCCAGGACAATGTCGCGCTGGTGGCCTTCACCGACTCGCACCGGCACAACCTGTGGTCGATGCCCCGGATGGCGCAACTGACCCGGCTGCTGAAACAGCTGAACACGGATGAAGCCGTGGGTGCCGTGCTGCTGCACAGCGGTGAAGGCCGGTCGTTTGGCGCCGGTGGCAGCTTCCACGAAACCTCGACATTCACCGGGGGAGACGAGGTCGATGTATGGATCGATCACGTCACTGACCTTTACATCGCAGCCCTGCAACTGAACCGCCCACTGATCGTCGCCATCGACGGATACGCCATCGGTATCGGCCTGCAAATCGCCCTGACCGCGGACTACCGGATCGGCAGTGATCGCTGTGTGTTGAAGATGCCCGAATTCGAGTTGGGCATCGCCTGTACCTTCGGCGGTTTCATGCTTGAAAAGATCATCGGCCGCAGCCTGATGCAGAACATGCTGATGTCTTGCGCCGCCTGGCCCGCCCAGCGTGCCCTGGCTGACGGCTTGCTGCATGCCGTGGCCGATGCAGGGCAACTGCTCGACAGCGCCCTGGAGCAAGCGCGCCGCGCGGCCGCATTCACCGATGCAGCGTTCCGCAACACCAAGACCTACCTGAACAGTGACTTCATCGCCGGCCTGGAGCGGACACGCATCGCCGGCAAGCAGGCGCACCGCGCGGCGTTCGCCGCCGGCGAGGCGCAGGGTCGGATGAAGACGGTGTTGAACAGATCCTCCGTGCAGGCGAGCCCGGAGGTGGTCTCTTGAGCGCACAACCCTGGCTGCTGCTCACCAGCCGCAGGCTTGAACACTTCGAAGGCGCCCGCCTGCCCTTGACCGCGTCGGCATTCCATACCTATGCCTCGGCCTGGCCGGTGCCCTCCTTCGAAGACCGCATAGATGCGCTGGGGCGCCCCTTTACACGCATGAGCGTCGACGGTGACAACCTGATCGATGTGCAAAGTCACCAACTGACCGTGATGACCAGCAGCCGCAACATCACCCCGTTGTACTGGAGCGCCGACCATGACGGCAATTTCGTCCTGTCGACCGATCTTCTCATTGCTGCCAGCGCCTGGGTGAGCCTGACCGATTGCCAAGTGGGCGTACGAACGGACGCGGGGGTGCGCCTGGATGATCGCTCAAGCCTCCATGGTATTGACCGGCTGCCTCACAGCAGCCGCCTGCAGGTCATCCTGGAGGGTCGCCAGACACGTATCGAACGCAGTGCAACGCAAGACAGCCTGGCGCTGCAGAGCGCCCGCCACCAAGACGCCCTGCTCGCCGGCCAGGCGCAGATCGCGGCCTTGCAGCAGGGTATCGCCGGCCATCTGCAACGGCCGGGCAAGGTCGCTGCGCTGGTCTCCGGCGGCGTCGACTCGGGACTGGTCGCTGCGCTGCTCGCCGCGCAGTGCCCGAACTTCGAAGCCTTCAGCATCGGCACGCCTTGGGGTAATGAGTTCGATGACGCCCAGCAACTGGCTGACGCACTTGACCGCCCACTGAACCGTGTCGAACTCGATCCGCAGTCGATCCTCCTGGCGCTGCCCCAGACCATTCGTGCCTTCGGCCATCCTCAGGCCCTGGCCGTGGAGATCGGCGTGGCGATCACCGCGTTCTGCCGGCAGTTGGAACCAGGCCGGCTGATTTTCACAGGCTACGGCTCGGACCTGATCAACTCGGGGTTGGCCACCGGCGACGGCCTGGCCGAAGACATCCGCAGCAGCATCGCCATCGAGGTCAACAAGACCCGCTATTCAAGCGAACTCACGAGCCTCGCCGCCCAGTCCTGCGGCAGCGCACTGGCCCACCCCTACTGGGACCTGCCGGTGCTGCGCGCAGCGCTGGACACCTGTCCCTCAGTGAAGACCACGCGCGGCCGCGAGAAAGGCCACCTGCGCCTTGCCGCCGAGCAATGGCTCCCGGCCGAGGCTGCCTGGCGCAAGAAAACGGCCATTCACCATGGCAACGGACTGGGTACCGCACTGGCGCAATTTATCGATGCAACCACCGGCCAGGCCGCCAGTGCCGCAGCGTTGTACCGGCAAATCCTGGTAACCCAACTGGATCAGGCCATACATGCGCCGCTGGCGCCCCTGAGCGTTGAAGAAGTGCTCGACCGTTCACTGCAATCAATCACCCACCGTCGCTGAAGGAGCAGCCCTTGAACTCATTCACTTCCCCGCGTGACCTGCGTGGCCAGCCCCTTACCGCCTCCGGCCTGGGCATTCAGCTGCCGGAAAATACGCCCCTGAGCGCAGTTCGCCAGGCCGTGCTCGATCATGGCGTGGCGCTGTTGCAGAACCTCGAGTTTGACCAGAACAGCTTCCGGCAGTTTGTAGAGAGCCTGGGCGACAAAGTGTCCTACGCCGAGGATAAGGCAAAGGTTGGCTACGGTTTTGCCGACATCCTCAATCTCGACGGTTCCCACGACAAGGAAAAGGTCATCACCGGCCGTGGCAGCCTGCCGCTGCATACCGATGGCATCCTGCTCGGCACGCAGGTCGACCTGATCATCCTGTATGCCGCCGACGTCAAAGACATCGACGAGGATGGCGCCACCGTCGTGTGCGACCAGCTCGCCGCCTGGAACGACATGCCTGCATCGCTGCGCAAGCCGCTGTTGCACGGCGAGCTTGAATACATGGCCTTTGAGCGCGGCTACTTTGCGACGGTACCCGAAGGCTGGTACCCAATTTCCACCTTCCGCGATTACGGCCGTGTCCGCTCGCTCAACCTTGCCTTGCCCTTCGACGGCCAAGCCAAGGCCAGTTGGGACGTGCGCGTGCCCGGACTCAATGAACAAGCGTCGGCCGCCTGGTTCGCGGAACTGGAACAGCACCTGACGGCAGCCCCCTACCTGTATAGCCATCGCTGGCGCAAGGGCGACCTGCTGGTCATCGACAACCAGCGCACCCTGCACGGCCGACGCGGGCTGCAGCCCAATACCTGCCGCAAGCTGTTGCGCGGCCAGGTGACGTTTGAAGCCGTTGCCTCGGCGCCAGGCGCTACGCTGGCGAGTACCTGAGGATGTGCACGATTATTGCGGCGATCGGCCTTTCGCCACAGTGGCCGGTACTGCTGGCGGCGGTGCGCGACGAGTCGGTCGAACGCCCATGGCAGCCCCCCGCCATGCACTGGCCAGAGCATCACCCGCAGGTGATCGGCGGCCTGGACCTGCAGTCCGGCGGTACTTGGCTGGCGTTGGATCCCCGCCAGAATCGCGCAAGTTTTCTGGTCAATCGCGCCGAGTGCACAGTGGGTGAATCCCGCAGCCGTGGCGACCTCCCACTGATCGCACTGCAAGCGCCCGAAAGAGACTGGGCCGCCGCCGACCTGCGCCAGTACAACGGTTTCGTGCTGGGGCAGGCCGATGCCCACGGCCTGCGGCTCCATCAGTGGGACACCCACACGCTCCATTCGGTGCACTTGGGTAGGGGTATCCATGGCCTGTGCTATCGCGGCATCGGCAAGGACCACCCGCGCCTGGCACGGCACCTGCCCCGGTTCGCCGCCAGTCCCCTGCCCCAGCCGACCGCGACGGCATCTGCGGAACAGGCATGGGGGCAGTGGCTGCAGCTGCTGGCCGGTGATGGCCAGTACCGCAGCGACCACGACGCGCTGTTGTGGCGCCGGGATATCGATGGCACTCGCTGGGCGTCCCAGTCGGCCGCCTGCATCGCGCTGGGCGAGGGACAGTCGCGATTCGATTTCAGCGCCTCGCCCTTGGATCCAGCCAGTTGGCACAACGTGCCTTCCTCCTTATCTCATTAGAACGAGCATGCCGCCTTGAACATCCAATCCCTTGCACCGGAACATTACCCCCAGTTGCTGAGGTTCATCCAGCAGTCGGATGACGCCGATGCCCAGTTGTTCCTCGTGGGAGCATTGAGTACTCCCGCCGAGCACCTGCAGGTGTTCGTGCGCCGGAACGGTAACCGTCTGTTGGGCGCTGTCGCACTGCTGCCGAGCCTGGCGCCGTTCGCCGTACCGGTCATCCTCGTGGCCGGCCAACCAGACGCTGCGTTGCTGGCACACATAGCCACGAGCCACGCCAGCCCTCAGATGGCAATCGGTCCCAAGTCCGTTCTGGAGTGCCTGCTCGACAACTGGCCGGCCACCTGGTTGCCGTTGATCGGCCGGCGCGACGAAGTGTTGCTCAAGCAGTTCGACACCTTTCCCACCAGCCCGGCCCCAGCGCTCGCCACTCGCCTGGCGGGGCCGGAGGACGAGGCGACGCTGGTCGACTACCGGATCCAGATGGAGAAGGATTCCGGCGTCAAGCTGGTTTCCAGCCGCGAACAGGCCACCCAGACCGTCCGCCAGCTCACCCAACGCGAGGCGCTGCATGTGGTCGAGGTGGACGGCCAACTGGGTGGCTGTACCGCCCTGACCAGCCGGGACGAGCAGCACGAACAATTGGGCTTCATCTTCGTTGAGGCACGGCACCGGCTGCGGGGTGTCTCGGACAAACTGTTGAGCGACGTGTGCGCCGGCATCCATCGTCGCCACCGCAAGCCGCTGACGTTTACCTGCGTCGGTGGTCCGTTGCGTCATCGCTTGGGCGAGATCGGCTTTCGCCAGGTGGGCGAACACCTGAAGCTGTATTTCGGCTGATTAACCAGAGAGACCGATGAATGTTCCAGCAACAGTTCTTAAAAGTGGCTGCGCGCTATCAAGACCATCCAGCCGTCATCGACAGCCACGGTAAAGCCAGTACCTACGGCGAATTGCTGCAGGACATCGAGCGACTGCGCGCCCGCCTGCATAGAGCCGGCCTGCGCGAAGGGGACGTAGTCTCGACCCAACTGGGCAACAGCACCGGCTATGTGGCATTGCTGTTTGCCCTCGCCAGCCTTGGGTTGGTGCACTGCCCAGTGAGCGTGGCCAGCCATGCCGAGCATCGCGCGATGCGCCTGAGCCAGGTCGGGGCCGCGGTGCTGGTCACTGAGTCGGGCAGCACGCCTGAGGGCCTCGACGTGCCAGGTTTCGCCCTGTGCGCTCCAGCCCCCAGCGACCTGGATATTCCCGCCTGCCAGGCGCGTACCGGGCTGATGCGCATGCAGGAAACTTCCGGTAGCACGGGTACACCAAAGCTCGCCTTATGGCGCCAGGACCGCCTGTATCGGGAAATCCTGCACTGGGTCGAGTGCTCCGGGCTCGATGCCAGCGCTCGCTACCTGAACATTCATACCCTCGATGGCGGCCACGCCGTGGACCTGCATGTGTTCCCGGCCTTGCTGACCGGCGCCACGCTGTACCTGGGCGAGGCGGCCCGAATTGAGGACAACCTGAAGACACTCGACGAACAGCGCATCAGCGTGATGAGCGCCCTGCCTTCCCAGTACCTGGCACTGGCACACGCTGCGCAACGGTGCGGCACCCGCCTGCCAGCGCTGACCCTGCCTTTTTGTGGGGGAGCCTACCTGGACGATCAAGTGGTGCTGGAAGCCGAGCGCTGCCTGGGTGTACACATCAAGCGGATCTACGGCTCCACGGAGTTTGGCATGATCCTGGCCAACTTCGCGCCCGGCCTGCAGGCTAGCTGCGGCATGTGGCCGGTGGGCGATGTCGACGTTACGCTGGCGATCCTCGAACCCGAGCAGCCGGAGGTCGGGGAAGTCATCGCACGGTCCACGCACCGGGGCTCGGGTTACTTCCCCCTGCCGGCAAACCCGGTCGAGGACGATGCCTATCCCACAGGAGACATCGCCCGGCGGCTTGCCGATGGCAGCATCATGCTTCTGGGGCGCACGAGCGATGCCCTGCTCACCGCCCACGGCACACAATTCGCACCGGCCCTGGAAGGGAATTTCGCACAGACACTGAGGGTCGAGCGGGTAATCGTGCTGGTCGATGAACACGATCGTCGTCGTGCCCAGGTGGTGGTGCAGGCGACCCCCACCATGATCGCGGATTGGCAATCGGTGCTTACCGCAATGCTGGAACAACAGGGTATTGATGCTGGCATCGCCGTACTCGAACGGATACCGTTGACGCCGACCGGCAAGCCGGACCGTGCGCGCCTTCGCAAGCAACTCGGCGCACAGCCCGCGGACAAGGACACAATCACTTATCTGAAGGACCTGATATGAGCGACACGCACATCCAGCCGAAAGGCTTTCGCAGCATAATCGCCAACCTGGGTATCAAGGACAACCGTGACGACTTCATGGCCGTCATATCCGACGTCCCGGCCAACATCAGCGCCGTGTTCACCCAGTCACGCTTCGCCGGTCCTAGCGTGACGCTGTCCCGTGAAGTCGCCAGGCGCGATACCGCACGGGGGGTGGTAGTGATCGCGCGCAACGCTAACGTCGCCACCGGTCCTGAAGGCCTGGCCAATGCCCTTGAGGTGCGTACCGGGCTGGCCAGGGCGGTAGAGGTCGAACCACTGGACCTGGTGCTCGCCTCGACTGGCGTGATCGGTCGCCAATACCCGATGGAGAAAGTCCGCGCCTTCCTGAGCGATGTCCCCCCCTTGCAGCCTGCCGACTTCCAGCGTTGCGCGGCAGCGATCATGACCACCGACACCCATGCCAAGCACGCCGCCCGCAAAGTCGGTAACGCGAGCCTGGTGGGCATTGCCAAGGGCGTCGGGATGATTGAGCCGAACATGGCGACTCTGCTGACCTTCTTCTTTACTGACGCAAAGATCGCACCCGATGTATTGGACGCGATGTTCCGCCGCGTGATCGACAAGACCTTCAATGCCCTGAGCATCGATACCGACACGTCCACCAGCGACTCGGCAGCGATCCTCGCCAACGGTCTGGCTGGCGACGTGGACCTGGTTGAGTTCGAACAGGCCCTTTACGAAATATCCCTGGGCCTGGTGCGCATGATCGCCTCGGACGGCGAAGGTGCGAGCAAGGCACTGGAGGTGCAGGTCACCGGTGCACGGGATGATGCGCAAGCCAAGCGCGTGGCCAAGGCCATCGTCAACTCGCCGTTGGTCAAGACTGCAGTACATGGCGCTGACCCTAATTGGGGCCGGGTGGCCATGGCCATCGGCAAGTGCGAGTCAGAGCAAGACATCGATCCAGACAAGGTACGTATCGTGTTTGGCACGACCGAAGCCTATCCACGACAGCTGGACGAGGCTGGATTGCTTGCGGTCAAAAGCTACCTGCGCGGAAAGGAAGTGCTGATTTCGGTGGACCTGAACATCGCCCAGGGGGAATTTACGGTCTATGGTTGCGACCTTTCGGAAGGCTACATCCGGATCAATGCTGACTATACGACCTGAGGTCTCAGCCCATTGCTGCTGACTGTGTAGCTAAAAACGGCTTACCGAAAGGTAGGCCGTTTTTTTATGCCTGAAGAAAAGTCCACGGCCCTATGCCCTAAGAGAAGTCAGTGTTTATGCCGATGGTGCACATCGGGAAAATGCGCGTGACTCGGCGCCTGCAACTTCAGCAACATCGTGCGCGGTGCGTTTCAGGCCTGTCACTTGGGTTATGCGCTGACTGAATCCGCCCAAGGCCAAGGCTTGATGCACGAAGTGCTGACGACGGCGATTGCCCATGTGTTCGACGTCATGCATCTGCCCCGAATCATGGCCAACTACCGGCCAGAGAATGAGCGTAGCGCGCGCCTGCTGGCACGGCTGGGGTTTGAAAGAGAGGGTGAAGCGCGGGCGTATCTCAAGATCAACGGGGTTTGGGCGGATCATGTGTTGACCGCGTTGATCAACCCGGCGGATGTGCCTCGCAATATCCCCCCACCGTCGAAATCCCACTACTGCCGAACAACCTGAAAAAAGGAGCTACACATGGGTTTTCTCGCCGGAAAGCGCGTTTTGATCGTGGGCGTCGCCAGCAAATTGTCCATTGCCTCGGGCATTGCCGCCGCCATGCACCGTGAGGGCGCCGAGTTGGCGTTCACCTATCAGAACGAGAAATTGAAAGGCCGCGTGGAAGAGTTCGCCGCCGGTTGGGGTTCCAGCCCGGCGCTGTGTTTCCCGTGTGATGTGGCCAGTGACGAGCAGATCGCCCAGGTCTTTGCCGAACTGGGCAAGCAGTGGGATGGCCTGGACTGCATCGTGCATTCCGTGGGTTTCGCCCCCGGAGATCAACTGGAAGGTGACTTCACCGACGCCACCACCCGCGAGGGTTTTCGCATCGCTCACGACATCAGCGCCTATAGCTTCGTGGCCCTGGCCAAGGCAGGTCGGGAGTTGATGAAAGGTCGCAATGGCAGTCTGTTGACCCTTTCTTACCTGGGCGCGGAACGCACCATGCCCAACTACAACGTAATGGGCATGGCCAAGGCTTCGCTGGAGGCTGGTGTGCGGTATCTGGCCGGCTCGTTGGGCCCGGAAGGCACGCGGGTTAACGCGGTGTCCGCCGGTCCGATTCGCACCCTCGCCGCTTCCGGCATCAAGAATTTCCGCAAGATGCTGGCGGCCAACGAGGCGCAAACGCCGCTGCGGCGTAACGTCACCATTGAAGAGGTCGGCAACGCCGGCGCCTTCCTGTGCTCGGACCTGGCGTCGGGTATCAGCGGGGAAATCATGTACGTGGACGGCGGTTTCAACACCACCGCCATGGGCAATCTCGACGAGTGATCTTCAGGCCGTAACGGCGCCCCGTTGACTGGAGCGCCGTTACGTCAAACTCCTTGCCGCACAAAACACTGCTCCACCACCGACTTGCCCCACTGCTGCCCCTCCTGCTCGGACTCCAGCACAAAGCCCGCGTTTTCATAGAGCTTGCGCGCCACATCCAGGCCCTTGAACGTCCACAGCCGCACCGCCGGGAACCGGTGCCCGTCACAAAAATCCAGCGCCTCTTGCAACAGCCGTTTACCCACCCCCTGGCCGTGGGCCGACGGGTCCAGGATGAAGCAGCGCAAAATTGCCTCGCCGTTTTCGCCCTCGCCATCAATAGCGATCGAACCGACGATCTGCGTTCCATCCAGTACCGCCCACACTTCGTTGCGCGGGTTGGCCAGGCGCCCCATCAACTCGGCCATGTCCGCCGCCACCAGACTTTCAAATGGTTGGCCAAAATTCGCATGCTTGGCGTAGTACTCGGCGTGCATTTGCGCGATGCGCCCAATCACCCCAGGCCGGTAGCCACGGGCGATGCTGTAGTGCCTTGGCTGCCGGGCGCCGGTGCGTTGGGTTTGCAGGGCTGCGGCGTACTGATCAAGCCCACGGCTGACGGCCTGTTGCTGTTCGCTGGACAAGTCACCAATGGCCTCGCCCACCTGGCGCCGGGCAAACGTTTCGATGTCACCTAACGTCTTTTGGCCTCGCACGGTGAGCCGCAGCTTTTTCGAGCGGGCATCGTCCTCGTTGGCAAACTCTTCCAGCTCGCCCGCCTCGATCAGCTTGCGCACCATGCGGCTCACCGACGATTTTTCCAGGCCCAGCAAGGTGACCAGTTCAGCCGCTGTCAGTGCGCCACGCTCGCCGATTTCAACAATCGTGTGCACCGATGACGGTGGATAACGGCTGGCTGCCAACTTCGGCTGCATGAAGCCCAGCTCCTGCACCATAAGGCGCGAGGCACAGCGGATCTGATCGATAAGGTCTGGCCTGGAACGGTTCACGGGAAAACCTCTTGCCCGAATGAAGAGAGATATAGTTGTACCGCACAACCAAATACAGATCAATCTCCCTTCTCCCAAAGCGCTGAGGTACATTCCCTACACGGACAACAGATCATTCTCAAATGAACGGAGTCATCGCGTGCTTTCGATTTTCCACCGCCAACGCCTTACCACCCTCTCGCTGATTACCGCCGCCCTCACCCTCGCCGCCTGCCACAGCGCCACCGCGCCTGAACTGCCGCCCGCCCCGGAACTCGGTTCGGGCTATCGCACCGATATGAACACCCGCCACGCCGAGCGCCATATGGCCGCCGCCGCCAACCCGCTGGCCGCCGAAGCCGGTCGGGAAATCCTGCGCAAGGGCGGCTCGGCCATCGATGCGGCAATTGCCATGCAGGCCGTGCTGACGCTGGTGGAACCGCAGTCGTCCGGGATCGGCGGCGGCGCGTTCATCATGCTGTGGGACGGCAAACAGGTGCACGCCTACGACGGTCGCGAAACCGCACCGGCGGGCGCCACCGAGCGGTTGTTCCTGAAGGCCGACGGTACGCCGATGGCCTTCCCCGAGGCACAGATTGGCGGGCGTTCCGTGGCAACTCCGGGCGTGTTGCGCGCCTTGGAGATGGCCCACAAAAAGACCGGCCACCTGCAATGGGCGACGCTGTTCGAGCCGGCCATTCGCCTGGCTGAACAGGGCTTTCCGATTTCTGCGCGCTTGCACAGCCTGATCGCCGCCGACCGCTACATCACCCGCTCGCCGGAAATGACCGCGTACTTCCTGAACGCCGATGGCAGCCCGAAGGCCACCGGTACGCTGCTGAAAAACCCGGCTCTGGCCAACGTCTTCAAACGCATCGCCAAGGAAGGGCCGGATGCGCTGTACTACGGCCCGATTGCCGAAGAAATCACCCGCAAGGTGCAGGGCAACAGCAACGCCGGCAGCCTGACGCTGACTGACCTCAAAAGCTACAGCGCGGTTGAGCGGGCGCCGTTGTGCACCGACTACAAGCGCTGGAAAGTCTGCGGCATGCCGCCACCGTCGTCCGGCGGGATCGCCATTGCGCAGATCCTCGGCACGTTGCAGGCCCTGGAAGCCCGCGACCCGCGCATGGCGCTCGCGCCGTTGAAGCCGGTGAAGAGCGACTCACCAGCAGGCCTGGAGCCGGTGCCCGAAGCGGTGCACCTGATCGCCGAGGCCGACCGCCTGGCCTACGCCGACCGCGCCCAGTACGTGGCCGATTCGGACTACGTGCCGGTGCCGGTTGCCGGGCTGATCGCTCCGAATTACCTGGCCAGCCGCGCTGCGTTGATTGGTGAGCGCAGCATGGGCGTCGCCAAGCCGGGCAAGCCGGCCGGGATTGAAGTGGCCTATGCGCCGGATCGCTCGCCGTTGCGCATTTCCACCTCGCAAGTGGTGGCAGTGGATGACGTAGGTGGCGCGGTGTCGATGACCACTACGGTGGAAGCGGCGTTCGGCTCCCATGTGATGGTCCAGGGCTTTTTGCTGAATAACCAGATGACCGACTTTTCTTTCATTCCCGAAGAGAACGGCCAGCCGGTGGCCAACCGGATCGAGCCGGGCAAGCGCCCGCGTTCGTCCATGGCGCCGACCCTGGTGTTTGATCGTCAGAGCGGCGAGCTGGTGGCCACCGTTGGCTCGCCGGGCGGTTCGCAGATCATCGAATATGTGAGCAAATCCCTGGTGGCCATGCTCGACTGGAACCTCGACCCGCAAGCCGCCGTCGGCCTGCCCAACTTTGGCAGCCGCAATGGCGCGACCGAGCTGGAAGCCGGGTTGTTCAGTGCACCGTTGAAACAGGCGCTGAAGGACAAGGGCCACGCCCTGAGCGAAATCGACATGACCAGCGGCGCCCAGGCGATCGTCCGGGTGCGCGATGCGCAGGGCAAGGCGTCGTTGATCGGCGGGGCTGATCCACGCCGTGAAGGCGAAGCGCTGGGGGATTGAGTTGACTCATTGGAGAGCTGCGCGTGCACAAGGCAAATAACCTCGGCGCCCTGGTGGGCGTCGATCATGGGTTTTGTTCGATTGACGATCCGTTGCGGCCTGACGAAGTGTTCATCTGCAAGCAGGTGCACAGCGCCACGACCCTTGAATGGCGCCCGGAGCTGGCAGCCAATACGGTTGAAGCCGATGGGGTTTTCAGCCGGGATATGCAGCCGATTGCGGTGATTACCGCCGACTGCCTGCCGCTGCTGATGGCCTCGGAGGACGGGGACTTTGTCGCGGCGATACATGGCGGCTGGAAAGGACTGCAAGGCGGGATCATCGCCAATGCCATGCAACGGTTTACCGCCGAGGGTGTCGCGTTGGATCAGTTGCGGATTGCGATTGGGCCTTCGATCAAGCCTTGTTGTTATGAGGTGAGTGGCGAGTTTGTGGCGCAGTTGCAGGCGAGTCAGGGGCATTTGTGGCGGGATGGGAATGCGCCTTGGACGTTTGAGCAGCCAGGGCCACTGTTGACGCCACAGATTGCGCCGCCTGAGCCGAGGCAGGATTTGAGTGCGTGGTTTGATCTGAGCCGGTACGCACTGATTTTGCTGGAGGCGGCAGGGATAAAACGTAAGCAGGTTGAGGTGAGCGAAGTGTGTACGTATTGCACCTCGCCGGCGTTTGCGAGTTATCGCAGAAGGACCCATGACAGTACGGAGAGGAAGACGTTGTTGTACTCGTGGGTTGCTCGCGCAGTGTAATGGGACGACGCCCACAGCTCTCTTAGCTATTAGCCTTAGAAAATCTGTGGGCTGTCATTTTTTGCGAAACAACGTTTCTTGAATCCCTCTCCATCCGCTGACATTTTCTGGCCCCTTCTTGCCAGAGACTACGTCAAAGACGTAGGTTTTTTGCGTGTTAACGATCATCGAGTCACCATTATTCAGCAAGCTATGGCCCGATTACTGGACCGAAGAAGAACGGGGTATTTTTATGGCTTTTCTAGCCAACCACCCCGATTCAGGTACTGTCATTTCAGGTTCTGGTGGTTGCCGAAAAGTACGCTGGAGCTTGGAAGGCCGGGACAAGAGCAGCTCAGTACGGATCATTTACACAACGCAATTGGCGTGCGGCGCACTAGTTGCCTTGCTGATTTATGGCAAAGGTGCCACCGAGAATATTCCCGCGCATGTCCTCTACAAAATCGCCAAGGAGATGAACCATGCCACTCACTGAGAAACAGCTGAAGGAACGTGACGCCAAGCGCAACATCGGCGAGGAATTGCTGGCTGCCGTTATCGACGTCAAGGAAGGGCGTCATGGTCACGTCCATCACGTCGAAATTACCCAAGCGGCTGAGGCGCGCAGCAAGACCGGGTTGTCACAGCCCAAGTTTGCCGAACTGCTGGGGGTCTCTGTACGAACGCTTCAAGAATGGGAGCAAGGGCGCCGTTCTCCTTCCGGCGCAGCACGTTCCTTGCTGCACATAGCAGCCATCAGGCCAGACGTTTTTCGAGAAGTCCTCAGTAACGCCTGATGGCGTTACTGGTCTACCGGCTAATCTTCAACCCCTTACGCCCCGCATGCCGCTCCAGCGCCAGCTCGATCAACCGGCTCACCAGCTCGCTGTAGCTCATGCCTGCCGCCTGCCACAACTTCGGGTACATGCTGATGCGGGTGAACCCAGGCAACGAGTTGATTTCGTTGATCAGCACCTCGCCCTCATCCGTCAAGAACACATCCACCCGCGCCAGCCCGGCACAGCCCAGGGTTTCAAACGCTTCGATGGCCAACGCACGAATGCGCTCGCTGGCTTCGTCACTGATGTCCGCCGGCACCACCACCTGGGCTGCCTGGTCATCGATGTATTTGCTGTCGTAGGAATAGAACCCGTCCCGCACCACGATCTCGCCACAACCGCTGGCGATGGGGTTCTCGTTGCCCAACACGGCGCATTCGATTTCCCGGCCTTTTACCGCCGACTCCACCAGCACCTTTTCATCAAACCCAAGTGCCAGCTCTACAGCAGCGTGATATTCAGCCTCGCTGCCCACCTTGCTCACCCCCACGGACGAACCCTGGTTCGCCGGTTTCACGAACATCGGCAATCCGAGTTTCTGTTGGGCGTGTTCGAAGGTGGTACGCGCCGCATTCCTGCGGTTGAGGGTAATGAACGGCGTCACGGCAATCCCGGCATCGCGCAGCAGGCGTTTGCTGATGTCCTTGTCCATGCACACCGCCGAGCCCAGCACGTCGGAGCCGACAAACGGCAGGTCCGCCATGCGCAGCAGGCCTTGCAGGCAGCCGTCTTCGCCGAGGGTGCCGTGGACGATTGGAAAGATCACATCTACGTGTTCCAACGAGGCCTGGCTGGCGGTTTCCACCAGTTGCTGGCTGGCCTTGCCCGGCACCACCGCCAGTTCACGATTGGATTGATTGAGGGCGATCAGTGCCGGGTTTTCTTCGTTGAGCAGAAAGCCCGAGGTGTTGTTGAGGTGCCAGTGGCCGGCCTTGTCGATGCCGATCAGGATCGGCTCGAAGCGCGAACGGTCCAGCGCGTCGACGATATTACGCGCCGATTGCAGCGACACTTCATGCTCGGCCGAACGGCCACCAAAAATAATCCCTACCCGCAGCTTGCTCATGATCGGCCTCACGTTTGAAAGTAAGGCTTCTTACCATGAGCCGTCAGCGATTCGCTACCAGCGTGGCCCCGAACAGCACATAACAACCGCCGGCGAATCGGTCCAGCCACTTGCGCGAGCGGCTGTAGACGTTGGCCATCCGCTCACTGGAAAACACCAGTGCCACGCAGGTGTACCAGCTGAATGACAGCGTCGCCATGGTGATCACGGCCAGGGTCAGCAGCATCGGCGACGGTGATGGGGGCATGGTGGACGCAAAGATCGTCGCGACGAACAGCGCCGCCTTGGGATTGGACAGGTTGCCCAATAAACCCAGGCGCCAGGCGGAAAACAACGAACGCCGAGGTTCGTCGGGCAACAGGTTCTGGGCCATGGAAGGTGCCGAGCGCCGGAACAGTTTCAATCCCAGGTAAATCAGGTAGCAGCCGCCGATGATCTTGAACGCCAGGTACAGCATCGGCGCTGCGGTAAACAATGACTTGATCCCCAAGCCGCCGGCCAGGCCCCACATCACGGTGCCAGTGGCCACGCCAGCGGACGCCACTACGCCATGGCGGCGCGAGCAGCTGGCGGCCAATTGCGCCGTGTTGAAGAAGTTCGGGCCTGGCGTCACGACCGCAACGGTCCAGAGCAAGGCCAGGGAGAACAGAGGAGCCGCGTAGGCCGGATTGAACAATTCCATGTGGGATTCCGCCGAGGGCAGTGCAGGAATACTGATCATAGGCCGGGCCCGAACCGCGCACAATCGTACAAGACCCCGGCAGACAGCGGATTCAGACTGGGTTAACGTATTTCTACTTCTTTGCACGACAACTCATCATGGCGACCAATATCGACTGGCTGCACCGCGCGCCCCACGCCAGTGGCCTGGAGCGTATCGAGGCGTATTTTGCCGGGTTTGGCTTCGACCCTCATCGCCACGACACCTATGCCATCGGCCGTACCCTGTTCGGGGTGCAGAGTTTTCACTATCGCGGCGGCATGACCCACAGTCTGCCGGGGCGGACCATGGTGATCCATCCCGATGAAGTGCATGACGGGTGGGCCGGCAGCGAGGAAGGCTTCAAATACCGGATGATTTACGTGGAGCCGGCGCTCATCCAACAGGTGCTGGGCGGCAAGCCGCTGCCGTTTATTCCCGGCGGGCTGTCCAGCGACCCGTGGCTGTACCGCGCCAGTGAAGTGTTGCTGCAAAGCCTGGATTGCCCGATTGATCCGTTGCAGGAACAGGACGCGATGTTTGACCTGGCCCAGGCGCTGAACAACGCGTCGGGCATCACGGTGAGTCGCAAGACCTTCGACTACCGCGCCGCCGAACGCGCGCGGGA
Source organism: Pseudomonas sp. PAMC 26793 (assembly GCF_000313235.1). Classification (NCBI taxonomy): domain Bacteria; kingdom Pseudomonadati; phylum Pseudomonadota; class Gammaproteobacteria; order Pseudomonadales; family Pseudomonadaceae; genus Pseudomonas; species Pseudomonas sp. PAMC 26793. Next base: position 35,086 of record NZ_AMXG01000040.1, on the reverse strand, counting down.
GTTTATCCACAGCGCCCTGGGCCGGCCGATCACCCTCGACGAAATGGCGGAATACGCCAACCGCGACCGCTGGGCGTTGTCGCGGGATTTTCGGTTGTTGTTCGGGACCAGTCCCTATCGCTACCTGACCATGCGCCGCCTGGACCTGGTGCGCAGTTTGCTGGGCCAGGGCCAGTCACTGGTGGATGCGGCACTGACCGCCGGCTTTACCGACCAGAGCCACATGACCCGGCAATTCCGCAGCACCTTCGGCATGCCGCCGTCGCGCTGGGTGAAGATGCTCGGGCGCTGAAATCCCACCTTGAAATGCGACCAACCTGTGGGAGCTGGCTTGCCTGCGATAGCGGTGAATCAGCTAATAAATGATTGACTGACACTCCCCCATCGCGGGCAAGCCACACAGTTGATCTATGTCGCTGCTGAAATCGCATTCGACTCTAGAGCTCGCTCTTTAAGCGCTAACACCAGCTCAATCCCGCTCGCCTGCACCGCGCCCGTCGACCAAGCGGCGGCCCACCCCCATCGCCGTCCATGTCATGCCCTGGCCGATGCTCAAGATGAAAATCCCCGCAGGCACTCAGCAAAACCCAGTGGTAACACTACCTTATGTGGCGAGGGAGCTTGCTCCCGCTCGGCTGCGCAGCAGTCGTATATCTACCGACCAAGTGTATTGGCAGGAAAGCAATGGGACCGCTTCGCGCTCCAGCGGGAGCAAGCTCCCTCGCCACAGCAAGCTCCCTGGCCGCAAAACCAGGCTCTACCGGAAGAGTTCGGCACTGGACTTAAAGCTGCCGCCCATCAATGGGCTCACCAATCGTCAGGAAATGCCCCCCCGCCACATGGTGCAAGGTACGCAGCGCGTCGTGCCCTTCAAAATGCCAACGACCGTCGCAGAACACCCGCTCATCCGCTTCGGCCGCCACTACTTCGGCGAGGAACAAGTCGTAGGTCTGCTGGTTATGCGGCTCCGGCAGCAACCGGCACTCCAGCCACGCCACGCAGCCTTCGAGCATCGGCGCTTCGGTGTGTTCGCCGCTGAAGGTCTGCAAGCCATATGCCGCGAACTTGTCCGTCTCGCTGCCGGTGGTGTTGCCCACGGTCTGCACGATATCCGCCTGGGCCGCACACGGCACGTTGAGCACGAAGGTGCCGGCGCCTTCCAGCAGGTGCCGGGTCCAGGTGGCCTTGTCGAGTACGACGGCGACTTTGGGCGGTTCGAAATCCAGCGGCATGGCCCAGGCAGCCGCCATGATGTTGCGCTGGCCATTGTGCGCAGCGCTGACCAGCACGGTCGGGCCGTGGTTGAGCAAGCGGTAGGCCTTGGACAGTGGGACGGGACGGCGATGGTTAGGGCTCATGGACGAAAGGCTCGGAAAAAAACCTACGATACCTCAAGCTTGAGCCCCGGTGACTAGCTGCTCAGCTGATTGGCGAATTGCCCAACGGCGCTGACCACCTTCTGGGCACCGTCCTGGATCTCCACGATCACCGTGCCCGCCTCGGCCGCCAACGCCAGGCCTTGTTCGGCCTGCAGGCGGCCATCGGTCATCAGCGCCACCGCGTCGCGGGCCATGTCCTGGTTCTGGCGCACCACGCCGACGATTTCTTCGGTGGCCTTGCTGGTACGCGACGCCAGTTGCCGAACCTCATCGGCCACCACCGCAAAACCACGGCCTTGCTCACCGGCGCGGGCGGCTTCGATGGCGGCGTTGAGCGCCAGCAGGTTGGTCTGCTCGGCGATGCCGCTGATGGTCTTGACGATGCTGCCGATCACCTGGGACTGGGCGTTCAGCGCTTCAATGCCGTCGCCCGCTTGCTGCATATGCTTGGCCAGGTCGCGCATCACGTCCACCGCCTGGGTGACCACGGTGGTGCCGCGCTGGGCGCTGCTGTCGGTATGCAGCGAGGTGCTGTAGGCGATGCTGGCCGCGTCGGCCACGGCCTGTTCCTGGTTGACCTGGTCGGTGATCACGGTGGCGAACTTGACCACTTTGTACAGCCGCTCATTGGCGTCGAGTACCGGGTTATACGAGGCCTCCAGCCACACCACGCGCCCGTGGCTGTCCACACGCTTGAAGCGGCCGGCGACGAATTCCCCGGCGTTCAGGCGTTTCCAGAACTGCTGATACTCGACGCTGTTGGCGTCCTGCTGCTCGCAAAATATCCGGTGATGTTTGCCCTGGATCTGCGCCAGGCTGTAGCCCATGCCGTTGAGGAAACGGTCGTTGGCCGTCAGCACATTACCGTTGAGGTCGAACTCAATCACCGCTGTGGAACGCACCAGCGCGGTGATCAGGTTTTCGTGCTCGCGGGAGGCCTCGATGGTGCGGGTCAGGTCGCTGGAAAACATCGAAATATGCTTGATACGTCCGTCGCTGCTGCGCACTGGTTGCACGATGGAGCGCAACCACGCCTCGTTGCCGTTGCCCCGCGTCAGGCGCACGGTACCGGCGAAATGTTCGCCTCGCACCAGTGCGTTTTTGAAGCGCAGTTGAAACGCGTCCTGCTTGACGTGCGCCGGCACCAGGTCTTCGATCAAGCGGCCTTCCAGCTGGCTGCCCTGGTAAGCCATCTCTTGAAGAAAGATGGCATTGACCGACTCGATACGCCCTTCGGGGTCCAGGGTCAGGGTCATCATTTCGGTTTCCAGGCTCTCTCTCACTTGGTGCAGGCTGGACAATTCTTCGCGAAGAGCAGACAGCTCCTGCTTGAGACGGGTGTTGAACATGGAGGCACCGATGGGCAAGTAAGGACGTGGGTCTGACCTGCATCGGCGCTGCCGGCATTTTCTGAAGAGAGCGTTAGCGCGTTGCTCAACTATATTTTTACGCCCCCTCAACTGCCATTGTTACGGCAGATACCCATGACCTGGTATTGGAGGGTATTGAGCTTGCCGGTGGAATCTTCATAGGTCATGCGCGACGGTACCGCGTTGCACGAACGGATCGGCGGTGTGACGTTGACCACCTTGGCAATGTCCAGCTTCATGCCGTAGCGATAGTCCTGGACCACGGGCATCGCCTTGCCTTTTTTCGCGGCATAGGCGGCCATGGCTTGCTCGTTGTTTTGCATCATCTGGGCGAAGGTGCGGTCACCGCCGCCTTCAGCCATTGCGCCGACGGAAACGATCAGGGCCAATGCAGCGACAGTGGTTTTCAGGGTCTTCATGAGGGCGTCCTCGTCTGATTTCATTGATTGAAAGTTCAGAGCAAGCGTAACTAACCAAGCCTGTCGCAAAGTTCACCGAAAGATTACTTATCCGTTATGTCTTGTTGAAATTCCAAAATTGTAATCTGTGCGCCACCTCGTCGTTATCTCGTGTTTGCAACTATCTGCGCGGGCACCCCTAAAACAAGAATGCCCCATCGATAAGAAGCTAATAGCTGCCACTACCGAGGAGCGCTACATGAGTACTCACCGCACACTTTCACTTTCCATGATTGCCGCCCTGGCGGGGCTCACCCCGCTTTCAGGCATGGCCGTGGAAGACAAACCCGAAGGGTTTATCGAAGGCAGCACCTTGAACGTGCTGGCCCGCAACTTCTACTTCAACCGTGACGATCGCAAGGGCCAGTCGAGCCCCACCGGCAATGGCTACTCCGAAGCCTGGGCCCAGGGTTTTATCGGCAAGTTCGAGTCCGGATTCACTCAGGGTTCGCTGGGTTTCGGCCTGGACGCGTTTGCGATGTATGGCCTGAAACTCGACTCCGGCACCGGCCGCAGCGGCGGCAAGGGCTCGTTCGGCGTGCTGCCGGTAGACAGCGACAACCACCCGGAGGACGGCTACAGCAAGCTCGGCGGTGCGGTAAAAATGCGCCTGCTGGATACCGTGATCAAGGCCGGTGATGTGTTCCCGCTGACCCCGGTGGTGGCCTACGGTGACTCGCGGGTACTGCCGGAAAGCTTTCGTGGCGTCACCGCACAAAACACCAGCATTGAAGGCCTGAGCCTGCAAGGCGGCCACCTGAGCGGCATGAGTCAGCCCACCCAAAGCGGCATGGATAAAGGCTTTGCGACGTTTTATGCGGGCAAGGTGGATTCACCCTGGATCGGCTATGCCGGTGGTGACTACCAGGTGAACAAACACCTCAGCGTCAGCCTGTACACCAGCCGCCTGAAGGATGCCTGGGACCAGTACTACTTCGGCAGCGCCGCCAGCTACCCGCTGAACGATGACGTTTCGCTGTTTGGCGACTTCAACTATTACAAGGCGGTGGACGAGGGCAAGAAACGCCTGGGCGAGTTCGATAACAACATCTGGAGCGCCAGGCTCGGGGTCAAGGTGGGCGCCCACAGCCTGGCCTTGTCCCACCAGCGCAACAACGGTGATGACGACTTTGACTACCTGCGCATGTCCGACTCGATCTTCCTCAACAACTCGATCCAGTACAGCGACTTCAACTCGCCCAAGGAACGCTCGTGGATGCTCGCCTATAACCTCGACATGCAGGCCTTCGGCATTCCCGGGCTGACCTTCATGACCCGCTACGGCAAAGGCACCGGCGCCGACTACAGCAACGCCAACGCGGTGTACATGCGCCGCGACGCGGCCGGCGACCCGTTGACCGACCAACGCCGCTGGGAGCGGGATATCGAGGCCAAGTACGTGGTACAGGGCGGCAACTTGAAGGACCTGTCGCTGCGCTTGCGCCAGGCGACGGTTCGCTCAAGTGCCTTTGAGTCGGATTTGGAAGAAGTTCGGCTGATTATCGAATATCCATTGGCGATTCTCTAAACACTGCCCGTTGTAGGAGCGAGCTTGCTCGCGAAGAACCTGAGAGCGCTGCGTTAAACCAGAAGCCCCGCGTTATCGTTAATGACTTTCGTGAGCAAGCTCGCTCCTACAATTGAATAACATCTGTTCACAATTTGAAGCCTGTCAGAACTGTAATATGCGCCTCACCTTCTCGTTAAGTTGCGCTTCTTATACTGGCTACAACTAACGGCACACGCCTTATTTGGAGAACAGCCATGAAGCCCTCTCACTTGTTATTGATCAGTTTTCTCGGCGCCACTTCCAGCCTCGCCTTGGCCGACGACGGTGCCGACCGTTCCCGGCAGTTCCTCGCCGAGTTCCGCCAGCAACAGCAGCAGGTCCACGGCGAACAGTCCGTGGCCGAAGCCGCGCCCGCCGACGCACAGAAGCAGTCGATCTGAACGGCGCACACCGAGCACATTCATCTCTGAAGCTTTTGTGTAGCTCCTTTGGAAAGAGATGAATTTTTTACGCCCCGCATGGGGCGTTTTTTTTGTCTGCCGGTTTTGCAGCGCAACAAGCAGTCACAAACTGGTTGGTTGACCCTGTAGCTACTTCAGCCTTCAGGCTTCGGAAAATCTGAATCGCAGTCTCTCTCTATCAATAAAAGGTAAATCCCCATGCGTATCCTTGTGGTTGAGGACGAGCAAAAAACCGCTGCCTACCTGCAGCAGGGCTTGAGCGAAAGTGGTTACGTGGTCGACTGTGCCGCCAGCGGCGTGGACGGCCTGCACCTGGCCGGGCAACACGGCTACGAACTGGTGATTCTCGATGTGAACCTGCCGGGCAAGGATGGCTGGGAAGTACTTGAACAGCTGCGCCGTGACGGAACCCAACGGGTGATGATGCTGACGGCCCGTGGCCGGCTCACCGACAAGATCAAGGGCCTGGACATGGGCGCCGATGATTACCTGGTCAAGCCCTTCGAGTTCCCCGAGCTACTGGCTCGCGTGCGCACGCTGCTGCGGCGCAGCGAGCAGATCGCGGTGCCGGAAGTCTTGCGTGTGTCGGACCTGGAGCTGGACCCACGCCGCCACCGCGCATACCGCGGCAACCGACGCATCGACCTGACCACCAAGGAATTCGCGCTGCTGCATGTGCTGATGCGTCAGTCCGGCGAAGTACTGACCCGCACGCAGATTATTTCCCTGGTCTGGGACATGAATTTCGACTGCGACACCAACGTGGTGGAAGTCTCCATCAGCCGCTTGAGGGCCAAGGTCGATGACCAGAGTGACGTCAAGCTGATCCATACCATTCGCGGCGTGGGTTATGTGCTGGAGGCCCGTCAATGAAAGCCAGCAGCCTGTCGATGCGCCTGGGGCTGACGGTGAGCCTGATGGGCGCCGGCCTGGTGGTGTTGCTCGCGACCTTGGCGTACCTGGCGCTGACTCACGAGCTCGAGAAACTGGCACGCAAGGGCCTGGAAAGCAAGATGGAACAGATCCAGCACAGCCTCGCCCTCGGCCTGGACACCCGCGACATCCGGGCCCGCCCGCACTCGCTGATGGACCTGGTGATGGGGCACGACAATTTCTACCTGACCATCGTTGGCACCGCGCCCGATGAAGTGGTGCTGCTCAGTGTCGGCGCCAAGCCACAGGAACCGTTGCTGACCGCCTTCGCCCCGTCCCAAAACCTCGGTTACTTGAACTGGGATGACACCAATGGCAATCAAGTACTCAGTGCCTCCAGCCTGATGCGCCTGGCCAGCGGCGAACGCGTGCGGGTCCTGTTATCGCTGGATCGCCGGGACGATCAGGCGCTGCTCAGTGCGTACCTGCGTTCCACGGTGATCGCCCTGCCGCTGCTGTTGCTGCTGATCGGCATCGGCGCCTGGTGGGTGGTGCAACGCGGGCTGGCGCCGCTGCAACAGTTCAGCCGCGTCGCCGCAAAAGTCACCACGCAGGACCTGACCCACCGCCTGGCTGTGGATAACTTGCCCCAGGAGCTGGGCGAGTTGGCCCAAGGCATCAACTTCATGTTGCAGCGCCTGGACGGCGGCGTGCAGCAGCTGTCGCAGTTCTCCGATGACCTGGCCCACGAGCTGCGCGCGCCGCTGACCAACTTGATGGGCAAGGCCCAGGTGACGTTGTCCCGGGAGCGCCCGCCGCAGGAGTACAAAGCGGTGCTGGAATCCAGCACTGAAGAGATGGAGCGCCTGGCGCGGATCGTCTCCGACATGCTGTTCCTGGCGCAGGTCAGCCACCCCACGGCGCGGGTTTCGTTTGCGCCGGTGTCCCTGGCCGCTGAAGCGCGCCGGGTGATGGAGCTATTTGCCTTGAGTGCCGAAGACAAGCAATTGACCCTGAGCCTCGACGGCGATGCGTCCGTGCATGGCGACCGCTTGATGATTCAGCGGGCGATTTCCAATTTGCTGTCCAATGCCATCCGTCATACGCCCCACGCCTCCACGGTTTCGGTGCGGGTGGAAACCCACGGGCGGCAAGTGTCGCTGTCGGTGGGCAACCCCGGCCCCGGGATTGAAGTGCAACACCTGCCGAACCTGTTCGAACGCTTCTACCGCGTCGACAGCAGCCGCGCCCGCTCCGAAGGTGGCACCGGGCTGGGGCTGGCGATTGTGCGGTCGATCATGGTCCTGCATCAGGGGCGGGCTGAAGTCAGCAGCGAGCCCGGAGATTTCACGGTGTTTCGGTTGGTGTTTCCCCTTCATACCAACGCTCTCTGCCAATAAACCATTGTGGCGAGGGAGCTTGCTCCCTCGCCACAGGTTATTGGTCAGGCATCAGGCGGTCTTCCTGTTCTTCACGCCGATGCGCCCAGTGATACAGCGCCGGCAATACCAGCAGGGTCAGCAGTGTCGACGAGATAATCCCGCCAATCACCACCGTCGCCAACGGTCGCTGCACCTCGGCGCCGGTGCCGGTGGCGAGGGCCATGGGGATAAACCCGAGGGAGGCCACCAGCGCCGTCATCAACACCGGGCGCAAACGCGTCAGAGCGCCTTCGTTGATGGCCACCGACAGTGAACGCCCCTCCTCCCGCAGGCTACGGATGAACGCGATCATCACCAGCCCGTTCAGCACCGCCACCCCCGACAGCGCGATAAAGCCCACGCCCGCCGAGATCGACAGCGGAATATCCCGCAGCCACAGCGCCATGATTCCGCCGGTCAACGCGAAGGGAATCCCGGTGAACACCAGCAGCCCGTCCTTGAGGTTGTTGAACATCATGAACAACAGCCCGAACACCAGCAGCAACGCCACCGGCACCACGATGCGCAAGCGCTCGGAAGCTTCCTTCAACTGCTCGAACTGACCGCCCCAGGTGGTCCAGTAGCCTGCGGGGATTTTCACCTGGGTGTCGATGGCGGCGCCGGCTTCTTCAACAAACGAACCGATATCCCGCCCACGCACGTTGGCGCTGACGATCACCAGGCGCTTGCCGTTTTCGCGGCTGATCTGGTTGGGGCCGAGCACCAGGTCCAGGCTGGCGACTTCCGACAGCGCGATAAACCCCAACTGCCCTGCCGCGTTATTCGCCAGCGCCGGAATCGGGATCAGCAACCGCGACAGGCCTTCGATATCGGTACGCAGTGCATCGGACAAACGCACGACCATGTCGAAACGCCGGTCGCCTTCGTACATCGTCCCGGCCTGGCGCCCACCCACGGCGACGGCAATCGTGTCTTGCACATCACCCACGTTCAGGCCAAAGCGCGCCGCCTTGTCGCGGTCGATATTGATGGTCAGCACCGGCAGGCCGGAGGTCTGCTCCACCTTCACTTCCGAGGCGCCCTTGAGGGTTTGCAAGGTCTCGGCGATTTCCCCGGCGGTCTTGTTGAGCACCGCCATGTCGTCACCAAACACCTTCACCGCCACGTCGCTGCGCACCCCGGAAATCAGCTCGTTGAAGCGCAGCTGGATCGGTTGCGACAGTTCATACACGCTGCCCGGCACAATCGCACTGGCGCGCTGGATGTCGGCGATGATCGCCTCGCGGGACTTCTTCGGGTCGGGCCACTGGTCCTTGGGCTTGAGCATCACGTAGCTGTCGGAGATGTTCGGCGGCATCGGGTCGGAGGCGATTTCCGCGGTGCCGGTGCGGGCGAATACCCGCTCGATTTCCGGCACTTCGGCCATCAAGGTCTTTTCCAGTTGCTGCTGCATCTGTACCGACTGTGTCAGGCTGGTGCCCGGCACCCGCAACGCTTGTTGGGCGAAATCGCCCTCGCTGAGGCTGGGGATAAATTCACTGCCCATGCGACTGGCCACCGCCCCCGACACCACGATGGTCAGCACCGCCAGGCCGAACACCAACGGGCGGCGCGCCATCACCCAATCCAGCACCGGCGCGTAGACGCGACGTGCGCTGCGCATCACCAGGTTTTCTTCTTCCTTGACCTTACCGGTGACGAACAGCGCAATGGCCGCCGGCACGAAGGTCACCGACAGAATCATCGCCCCCAGCAGCGCGATCACCACGGTGAACGCCATCGGGTGGAACATCTTCCCGGCCACCCCGGTAAGGGCAAAGATCGGCAGGTACACCACCATGATGATCAGTTGCCCGAAGATCAGCGCGCGCCGCGCTTCCTTGGCCGCCGCGAACACTTCATGCAGGCGCTCGCTACGGGTCAACAATCGCCCGTGGCGCTGCTGGGCATGGGCCAGGCGGCGGATGGCGTTCTCAACGATCACCACCGCGCCATCGACGATAATCCCGAAATCCAGGGCGCCGAGGCTCATCAGGTTAGCGCTGACCTTGTTGGTAAACATCCCGGTAAAGGTGAACAACATTGCAAGCGGAATCACCATCGCGGTGATCAGGGCGGCGCGGATATTACCGAGGAACAGGAACAGCACCGCCACCACCAGCAGCGCGCCTTCGAAGAGGTTTTTCTTCACGGTGCTGATGGCTTTTTCCACCAGGTTGGTACGGTCGTAGACGGTGACGGCGACCACACCTTCAGGCAGCGAACGGTTGATCTCTTCGAGTCTTTTCGCGACGGCCTGGGACACGGTGCGGCTGTTTTCGCCGATCAACATGAACACCGTGCCCAGCACCACTTCGCGGCCATTTTCCGTGGCGGCACCGGTACGCAGCTCGCGACCAATGTCGACCTGAGCGACGTTGCGCACCCGAATCGGCGTACCGTCGGAGGTGGTGATCACGATGTTGGCGATGTCGTCGATGGACGCGACTTGCCCCGGTGCACGGATCAGCAACTGCTCGCCGCTGCGCTCGATGTAGCCGGCGCCGACGTTGGCGTTGTTACGCTCCAGCGCCGTGACCAGGTCGCTCAAGGTCAGGTTGTAGGCCGCCAGGCGCTTGGGGTCCGGGGCGATCTGGTACTCCTTGGCAAAGCCGCCGATGGTATTGATCTCGGCCACGCCCGGCACGTTGCGCAGTTGCGGCTTGATGATCCAGTCCTGAATCACCCGCAGGTCGGTCGGCGTGTAGGCTGAGCCGTCCTCCTTGCGCGCGCCGTCTTTCGCCTCCACGGTCCACAGGAAGATTTCCCCGAGCCCGGTGGAAATCGGCCCCATCATGGTTTCGATGCCATCGGGCAATTGCTCGCGGGCCACCTGCAAGCGTTCGTTGACCAGTTGGCGGGCGAAGAACAGATCAGTGCCATCCTTGAAAATCACCGTGACCTGGGACAAGCCCGAGCGCGACAGCGAGCGGGTCTGCTGCAAGCCCGGTAGCCCGGCCATGGCGGTCTCGATGGGAAAGGTGATGCGCTGCTCGGTTTCCAGCGGCGAAAACCCCGCCGCCGCCGAGTTGATCTGCACCTGGACGTTGGTGATATCCGGCACCGCGTCGATGGGCAACTTCTGATAGCTGGCGATGCCGACACCGGCCATCAACAGCACCGCCAGCAACACGATGATGCGCTGCTCGATGGCGAATTGGATAAGGCGCTCAAACATGGGAAATCACTCGCAGGGTCAATGGGCGTGCTCGGCCGAGGCCTTGCCCAACTCGGACTTGAGGATGAAGCTGCCGACGGTGGCCACCTGCGCGCCGGCGTCGAGGCCCTGGCGGACTTCGACGAAACCGTTTTCGCTGACGCCCAGTTCGATATGCCGGGTCATGAAGCCGTCGCCGGTGCGCACGAACACCGAGGGTTTGTCTTCGACGGTCTGGATCGCTTCCTGCGGGACCGTGACCTTGGCCTGGTAAGTGTCGGTGGCAACTTGCACAGAGACGAACAGCCCAGGACGCCACGAGGCGTCGGGGTTCGGCACCGTGACGCGCACGGTGGCCGTGCGGGTCTGCTCCCCCAGCAAGTTGCCGACATAGGCCACAGTGCCGAGCACTTCGGTGCCCATCTCCGAGGAGGTGACCTTTACCGGTTTGCCGACCCGGACCTTGTTCAAATCCTTGGGGAACACGCCGAAGGTGACCCACACCTGGGACAGGTCCGAGAGGGTGAAGGCGTTGCTGGTCTCGCTCACCACTTCGCCGACACCCAGGTGTTTTTCCACCACCACACCATCAAACGGCGCACGCAATTCGTAGCGATTGCCGCCGACCAATACGGCGCTGCCGCTCAGGGCGCTCATCTTTTGCCGGGCATTGTTCAGAGCGATTTCGGCCTCTTGCAGCGCCTGGCGCGCCAGCAGGTAATCCTGTTCGGCGGAGATCTTGTCCTGCCACAACTGGCGCTCGCGCTGGAAGGTGGTGCGGGCCAGGACTACCCGGCGTTCGCTGGCGGCCAGTTCACTGCGCTGATCGGAAATCTGCTGGCTGGCGATCACCGCCAACAGCTCGCCCTTCTTTACCGATTGGCCGAGATCGACCTTCACCGACTCCACTACGCCGGCGGCACGCGGAACGATGTGGGAGGTGCGGTCTTCGTCGAAACGCACCTCGCCCGGCAGTGAAAGCACGGTGCTGATCTGCCGGGACTGCGCCGGGGCGAGCTGAATGCCGGCGGCCTGGATCTGCTGTTCGGTCAGCTCGAGCTTGCCTTCTTCTTCCGCCTCAGCCGCCATGCTGGTAGCCGGCCACGCCAGCATCAGCCCCAGCGCGATGGCCAGCGCCCTACTTTGTGTGTTGTTCATGGAATGCTCCTGGAAATTCAAAACCGGGCGAGGTCGCCGTAAATCCGTTCGATACGCACCCAGGCTTCAGTGGCCTGGGCGGTCGCCGCGAGGTATTGGGTGCGGGCCGCAATCAAGGTGCGCTGGGCGTCGAGCACGTCGAGGAAGTTGAACTTGCCCATCTCGAAGCCACGGGTGGCGCTGTCCACCGCGCTTTGGGCGGCGGGCAGGATCTGTTGGTTGAACGAGCGCACTTCGGTATTCGCGGTTTGCCAGAGGTCCAGGGCCTGGCGGGTTTCGGTGCGCAGGCGCAGTTCGGCGGCGTTGCGCAGGTCGCGGGCCTGGTCGGCACGACGACTGGCGGCGAGCACATTGCCCTGGTTGCGGTTGAACAGCGGGATTGGCATCGACACCCCCACCACGTTGACCCGCTCACGCACGCTGGCGTCGTATTGGCTGCCGATGGACACGTCGAGGTCGGGAATGCGCTGGGCCTTTTCCAGGCCCAGGGCTGCTTCGCTCTGGACGATTTGCAGCTCGGCCAGGCGCAGTTCGGCGGTTTGTTCCAGGCGTGCCAGCAACTGTGATGTCGACGGTAGCGCCGGAGCCGCCTGGGCTTGGCTGGCGACCGCCTGGAAGTCGGTACTGGCCGCGCCGGTACTGGCGGCGAGTCGGCGATAGGCGTCGGTCAGGCCCATCTGCGCGCGGTTGAATTCGAGGCGGATTTCCGAGAGCTGAACCTGGGCGCGGGTGGCTTCCACCGGGGACGATTTGCCGGCAGTGACGCGACCGTTGGCAACCACCAGGCCGCGCTCGGCCAATGCCAATGAGCGCTGGGCCAGGTCGAGGCGTTCCTGGGCGCGAAGTGCGCCGTAGTAACCGTCGATGACCTCCGCACGCAGCCCGTTGCGACGCTGCTCCAGGGTCAGTGCGGCGGCTTCCTGGGCGCGGGTGGCGACATCAATCCGGGCGCCGCGCTTGCCACCCAGTTCCAGGGTCTGGCTCAGTTTGACGGTGGTGGTGCGTGAGTTGCGGCGGGTGTCTTCGGCATCCCAGGAGGCCACCGGGTTCGGGATCAATCCGGCCTGTTGGCGACCGCCCTGGGCAATGTCGATTTCCCACTGTGCGGCGGCCATATCCGGGTTGTTGGCGAAGGCAGTTTGCAGGGCCGATTCGAGGGTCAGGGTTTGCGCATTGACGCCCTGAACCGTCATCAGTAATAGAACGGCGGACCCAATGAAAGTGCTTATAAAAGTTGGCATAACCAGAGTTCCATGCCCATGAATTAACAGGTGGGCAATGTAACTTTCAGTACTTATCAGAGGAGTGGCCAGAACATTACAAATCCGTTAGCAACGGCTCTGGCACGGGCTTTTGCTTTAAGCTCCGGGCAACTTTTCCACTGCCCAGCGGGATCCTTGACATGCGTATTCTGGTTATCGAAGACGAACCTAAAACCGCCGATTATTTACATCAGGGATTGAGCGAAAGTGGCTATATCGTCGACTGTGCCGCCACCGGCGCCGATGGCTTGCATTTGTCTCGCCAGCACGCCTATGACCTGGTGATGCTCGACGTCAATTTGCCGCTGATGGATGGCTGGGATGTGTTGCAACGCATCCGCCAGAACAGCAGCACGCGCATCATGATGCTGACCGCCCAGGGCCGCCTCGCCGACCGGATCAAGGGCCTGGACCTGGGCGCCGATGATTACCTGGTCAAGCCGTTTGAATTCCCTGAATTGCTCGCGCGCGTGCGCACCTTGATGCGCCGCAGCGTGCACTCGCCGGTGCCGGATGTGTTGCGGGTGGCCGACCTGGAACTGGACCAGGGCCGCCACCGGGCGTTTCGCGGCTTGCAGCGCATCGACCTGACCACCAAGGAGTTCGCCCTGCTGCATTTGCTGATGCGTCAGAGCGGGGTGGTGCTGTCTCGCACGCAGATCATCTCGTTCGTATGGGACATGAACTTTGATTGCGACACCAATGTGGTGGAAGTGTCGATCCGCCGTCTGCGGGCAAAGATCGATGACCCGTTCGAGCGCAAGTTGATCCATACCTTGCGCGGTGTGGGTTATGTGCTGGAAGACCGTGAATGACGGTCAGGCGTGCACCTCGTCGTGCTCGTCATGCTGAAAACCTTCGCCTTCGATCTGGATCGTGGCGTGGGAAATATCGAATTGCTCATGCAGTAACTCCGTCACCTGGCTGAGGATCTGTTGCTCGGTGCCTTGCGCAGAATCCGCCACCAGATGAGTACTCAGTACATTTTTGCCGCTGGTGAGGGCCCAAATGTGCAGGTCGTGCACATCCTTGACCCCGGGAACGCCGCGAATTGCCTGTTCCACCTTGTCGATGTCGATGCCGTCCGGCACGCCTTGCAGCAGCACGTTCATGCTTTCCTTGAGCAGCGTCCAGGTGCGTGGCAGCACCCAGAAGCCAATCGCCGCCGCCACCACCGAATCCACCCAGCCCCATCCGGTGTACATGATCACCAGCGCCGCAATGATCACGCCGACGGAGCCGAGCATGTCACTCCAGACTTCCAGGTAAGCGCCCTTCACATTCAGGCTTTCGCCACTGGCCGCACTCAGCAATCGCATGGAAATCAGGTTGACGATCAGCCCCAGCACCGCGATCACCAGCATGCCGGTGGACTGGATCTCGGCGGGCGCCTGCAAGCGTTGATACGCCTCATACAGGATGTAGAACGCCACGCCGAACAGCAGCAGCGCATTAAACGCCGCGGCCAGAATCTCGAACCGCGCATAGCCGAACGTGCGCTTGCGGTCGGCGGCGCGCTTGGCGACCTGGATCGCTACCAGGGAAATCGCAAGGGCCAAGGCGTCGGTCATCATGTGCGCGGCGTCAGACAACAGCGCCAGGCTGCCGGTGATAAAGGCGCCGATCACCTCGGCAATCATAAAGCTGCCGGTCAATGCCAATGCGATCCATAACAGCCGTTCGTGGCCGGCGCGTACTTGGGCGTGGCTGTGTCCTGCACTCATGAAATGTCCTCGTGGGGGGGTGGTCCGGTTGATCATAGAGCTATAGGTCAAAACCACCGGCATGGGTTGCGAAATTGTCATCCCGCCGTCAGTTGGGCGTTACGCCATGCGCACCAAAATTGAACATGAACGCTCTGGAACCGTTGTATCAGGTATGCTTTTCGAGCAGGAAACAAAAAGAAACATATTAGCCAACCTGTTCGATAAGGAGTCCCGTTTTGGAGTTATCGACTGCCGCGTGGATGGTTCACGACACCCGCCTCATGTTCTGCGTATTACTGGCCATCGCCAGCATCATTGTGTTGATCAGCGCGACCAAGCTGCCGCCCTTCCTGTCGATCCTGATCGGTACGTTTATCGCCGGTGTCGGCGCGGGCTTGCCGCCGGAAGAAGTGGCCAAGGCCTTCAGCAAGGGCGCCGGGGCGATTCTCGGTGAAGCCGGGATCATCATTGCCCTGGGCTCGATGCTCGGCGCGTTGATGGCCGAGTCCGGCGCTGCCGACCGTATCGCCACCACCCTGCTGGGGTTGGGCAAAGGCAAGTCGTTGCCCTGGGTAATGGCGCTGGTGGCGATGGTGATTGGCTTGCCGCTGTTCTTCGAAGTGGGCCTGGTGATGATGGTGCCGATCATCTTCGTGATGGCCAAGCGTTCGAACCAGCCGCTGCTGAAAATCGCGATCCCGGCGCTGGCGGGCATGACCACCCTGCACGCGTTGATGCCGCCTCATCCGGGCCCGCTGATTGCGGTGGGCGCATTGCACGCCGACCTGGGCCTGACCATGTTGCTGGGCTTCTGCCTGGCGGTACCGGCCGTGATCCTGGCGGGCCCGTTGTATGGCAACTGGCTGTCCAAGCGCATGCACGTGGACGAGCCGGCCGACATTGGCGCGCTGTTCAGTGCACCACCCAAGGCGCCGCGCCAGCCGAGTTTTGGCGTGTCGCTGCTGATCATCCTGTTGCCGGTGATCCTGATGCTCGGCAGCACTTTGGCCAAGGTCGCCATGTCGCCGGAAAGCCCGGTGGCACTGACCTTGAAATTCCTCGGTGAGCCGTTGATTGCGCTGGGCCTGGCGGTGATTGCCGCAGTGATTTGCCTGGGCTGGGCCAGTGGCATGCCGCGGGCCGATGTGGGCAATACCTTACGCAAGGCGCTGGCGCCGATCGCGGTGCTGTTGCTGACCATCGGCGCGGGCGGCGGGTTGAAGCAAACCCTGCTGGATGCCGGCGTGAGCCAGACCATCAGCAAGGTGGCCGAAGGCGCGCACATGCCGTACCTGTTGCTGGCCTGGTTGATTGCAGTGGCGCTGCGTCAGGCGACGGGTTCGGCGACCGTCGCCACCACGACAACGGCGGGCATCCTGGCGCCGATGATGGCGGGGTTGGCGGCGACGCAAAGCTCACTGGTCGCGCTGGCGATTGGTGCCGGCTCGGTGTTCTTCTGCCACGTCAACGATGCCGGCTTCTGGATGGTGCGGGAGTACTTCGGCTTGCAGTTGAAGCAGACGATCTGGGTGTGGTCGGTGTTGCAGACCATTGTGTCGGTGGTGGGCCTGGTGGGCACATTGCTGATGTGGCACTTCCTGACGTAATGAGCGGACGCGGAGCGTCCAGGGAGGCGTTCCCACGCAGAGCGTGGGAACGATCAGGTGGGGTGGCGCTTGCCAAAATGCGCCGCACTCACTGCGCCCACCGCGCCCATCACCACGCAATAAACCACGCAGATCCACTGGCTGGTGGGCATCAATGCGATCAACATCAGCGGTGTGGTACTCGCCCACAGTGCATAGGCAATGTTGTAGGTGAAGGAAATCCCCGACACCCGCACCTGCGCCGGGAACAGGCTGACCATCACCGACGGCACCGCGCCCACCACCCCGCAACTCAAGCCGGCAATCGCATACGCCGCGCCGAGCCACACTCCGCCGGCAATCAGGCTGGCATAGAGCACGGCAATCCCCACCGGCAGCAACAGGCTGTAGACCAACACCGCACGCCAGGCGCCGATGCGGTCCACCAGCAGCCCGGCCAGCACACAACCGATGTTCAGGAACACGATGCCCAGCGCGCTCAGGGCGAAGGTGTGGCTGGGGCTCATGCCGAAGGTTTTCTGCATCATGGTCGGGGTGATGACCACCAGCACGACGACCGCCGAGGTGAGTACGCAGGTGAGGATCATCGCCGGCAACAGCGCGCTGCGGTGCTCTCGCAAGACGGTGCGCAGGGGCAGTTCGGCGCCAGCTTGGCGGCGGGCCTGCATCTGCAGGAATACCGGGGTTTCACTGAGCCAGCGCCGCAGCCAGACGCCGATCACGCCGAATACGCCGCCCAGCAGGAACGGGAAGCGCCAGGCGTAGTCGAGGATTTCGGTCGGGGTGAAAACCTGCGCCAGCAGGGTCGCGGTCAGCGCGCCGAGCAGGTAGCCGAAGGTCAGCCCGGCTTGCAGGAAGCCCAGGGCATAACCACGATGGTTGTCCGGAGCGTGCTCGGCGACAAATACCCAGGCGCTGGGCACTTCTCCGCCCACCGCCGCGCCCTGGAGGATGCGCAGCGCCAACAGGATCAAGGGCGCGAAATAACCGATTTGTGCGTAGGTGGGCATGATCCCGATCAGCAGGCATGGCAGCGCCATCATCAGAATGCTCAGGCTGAACACCCGCTTGCGTCCCAGGTGATCGGCGAAGTGCGCCATCAGGATCCCGCCCAGCGGGCGCGCGAGGTAGCCGGTGACGAAGATGCCGAAGCTTTGCAGCAGGCGCAGCCACTCAGGCATTTCCGGCGGGAAAAACAGCTGGCTGAGGGTCAGCGCGAAAAATACGAAGATGATGAAGTCGTAGATTTCCAGGGCCCCGCCCAGAGCGGCCAGGCCCAGGGTTTTGTAGTCGGAGCGGGAGAAACGCTGCGCCTGTGGATAAGAGGTGGCAGTCATGGAAAAGCTCGGCAGGCAAACAAAATGGAATGCAGGTTATGAGCTGGGCCGAGTGATGGCAATCACGCTGGATATATTTGCTTTACTCATTGATCAATGAAGATAACTACATTCCCAAATGAATAGCCGTAGAGGAACATGCAGCAAAACTGCCGCCCCCCATAATAAATACAAATAGAGGTACTGAACGTGGCCGATGCTATCGAAGACAGCCGCTACGCCCGATTTGCCCTGCGTTGTTCAAACTTCGCCGAGCGCTGGTTCCCGGACTCCTGGGTGTTTGCCGCCCTCGCCGTGATCATTGTCGCCGTGGCGACCTTGGGCATGGGCGCCGCCCCGACCGAGGCCGCCAAGGCCTTTGGTGACGGTTTCTGGAGCTTGATCCCGTTCACCATGCAAATGGCCTTTGTGGTGATTGGCGGTTATGTGGTCGCCTGCTCCCCACCCGCCGTGAAACTGATCGATCGCCTGGCGCGCATCCCGAAGAACGGCCGCTCTGCGGTGGCGTGGGTGGCGCTGATTTCGATGGTTGCTTCGTTGCTCAACTGGGGCCTGTCCCTGGTGTTCGGCGGTCTGCTGGTGCGTGCACTGGCCCGTCGTACAGATTTGCGCATGGACTATCGCGCGGCCGGTGCTGCGGCCTACCTCGGTCTCGGTGCCGTTTGGGCGCTGGGGCTGTCGTCATCGGCGGCGCAGTTGCAGGCCAACCCGGCCAGTTTGCCGCCGTCGATTCTGTCGATCACCGGGATGATCCCGTTCACGGAGACGATCTTTCTGTGGCAATCCGGGGTGCTGTTGCTGGCACTGATCGTGGTCTCGCTGATCATCGCCTACGCCACCGCGCCCGGGCCGAACTCCGCCCGTGATGCCAAGGCCTGCGGGGTCGACCCGGCCTTCAACCTGCCCAAGCCACAACCGCCGACCCGGCCCGGCGAATGGCTGGAACACAGCCCGTTGCTGACCATCCTGCTGGCGTTGCTGGCAGCCGGGTGGCTGTTCCACGAGTTTTCGACCAAGCCGGCGATCAGCGCGATCTCCGGGCTCAACACCTATAACTTCCTGTTCCTGATGGTCGGTGCGTTGCTGCACTGGCGCCCGCGCAGCTTCCTTGATGCGGTGGCCCGTGCGGTGCCGACCACCACCGGGGTGCTGATCCAGTTCCCGTTGTATGGCTCGATTGCGGCGTTGATGACCGTGGTCAAAGGCAGTGACGGCGCGACCCTGGCGCACCATATCTCGACCTTCTTCACCTCGATTGCGTCCCACGACACCTACGCGCTGTTGATGGGCGTGTACTCGGCGGTGCTGGGCTTCTTTATCCCGTCGGGCGGCGGCAAATGGATCATCGAGGCGCCGTACGTGATGCAGGTTGCCAATGACCTGGAATATCACCTGGGCTGGGCGGTGCAGATCTACAACGCCGCCGAAGCGCTGCCGAACCTGATCAACCCGTTCTATATGCTGCCGCTGCTGGGCGTGCTGGGGCTGAAGGCGCGGGACTTGATCGGCTTTTCGTTTGTGCAGTTGCTGGTGCATACGCCGCTGGTGTTGTTCCTGCTGTGGGCGTTGGGCACGACGCTTAAATATTTGCCGCCGGTGATGCCGTAAACGCTTCTGTCATATTGCCTGCTTAAGCTTCTCACCCAGGCCCGGCAACGCCTCTTGCCCCTTGATCGGCACCTCGCCGATCAAGGGGAAAATCAGTGCGTCGCAGCGCGGTCGCGTTACGAAACCCGTCAGTCACAAACAGTTCCCTTACGCCCTAAGGCCTCGCCTTATAGACTGAAGCGTTTAAGCTTTACCATATTTCACGCCATTTCAATGAAACATCCAGAAATAAAATAAACCAAAAACAGCAGTGAGAAGCCTCGGATGACTGACGAAACAGAAGACCAGAATGCCTCCCAAAACGCCTCCGACACCCTCCCCGACTCCAGCCGTCGGCGCTTTTTGGGTGGGGTCGCTGTACTCGGGGCCGGGGCCACCCTGAGCGCCTGCGGCGGCACAGCTGAGCAGCCGGGCCCGCCCATCGACCGCGAACTGACGCCTGCCGAACTGGACAAGGCCCTGCACGACAACGTGAAAACCGTGGTGGTGATCTACGGCGAGAACCGCAGTTTCAACAATCTGTTTGCCGATTTCCCCGGCGTGGAGAGCCCGCTCTCCGCGCTCAAGCCTGCCGACTACCAGCAACACGACCGCGACGGCAGCCTGCTGGATACCTTGCCTGAGGTGTGGGGCGGCGTGACCCAATTGGGCCCGCAGACCATCGACGGGGTGATCTACCCCAGCGCCACCCAATATCAACAACACTTGCCCAACGCCCCCTTCGCGTTGAAAGGCCCGGACGGTGAAGACCTGCCGCTGGCCTTGATCACCCGTGACCTGTGGCACGTGTTCTATCAAAACCAGATGCAGATCAACGGCGGCAAGAACGACCGTTTTGTCGCCTGGGCCGACTCGGGCGCACTGACCTTTGGCTATTACCCGCAAACGCGCTATTCCCTGCGCCTGTGGGACGTGGCCAAGGAATTTGTGCTGTGCGACAACTTCTTCCAGGGCGCCTTTGGCGGTTCGTACCTCAACCACCAATACCTGATCAGCGCCCAGGTGCCGTTCTACCCGGATGCCGCCAACTCGGTAGCCAAATCACAGATCGCCACGTTGCAGAGCGACGACCCGACCGACACGCGCCTCAAGCCGCTGGACAAATCCCCGGCCAGCGCCATGACCGGCCCGCCGCAATTCGGCCCGAGCGCACTGACCCCGGACGGCTACGCAGTAAACACCATGGCCCCGCCCTACTGGCCCACCTGGATCCGCGACCCGGAACGCCCGGACTACGCCAAGCCGGACCTGCCCAGCGTATTGGTCCCACAGTCTCACGAGCATATCGGCGACAAGCTGTCGAAGAAGAACGTCGACTGGGCCTGGTACGGCGGCGCCTGGCAGGCAACGATTGATGAGCACAAGGATTCGGCAGCGATTCCGAAGATCCCGAGCTTTCAGTACCACCACCAGCCGTTCAACTACTTCAAGCAGCAAGGCCCGGAAAACCCGGTAGAGCGCAAGAAGCGCCTGCGCGATGGCGGCCTGGGCGACGACCCGAGCACCAACCACTTCATGGCCGATGCCCAGGCCGGCACGCTGCCGGCGGTGAGTTTCTACAAGCCCCAGGGCAACCTGAACATGCACGCCGGTTACGCCGACGTGGCTTCGGGCGACCGGCATATCACCCGTACGTTGAAGATGCTGCAGGAAAGCCCGCAGTGGAAAAACATGGTGGTGATCATCACGGTCGACGAGAACGGCGGCTGGTGGGACCACGTGGCACCGCCAAAAGGCGACCGCTGGGGCCCGGGCACACGTATTCCGGCGCTGGTCATTTCTCCATTCGCACGCAAGGGCACGGTGGACCATACGGTGTATGACACGGCGTCGATCCTGCGCCTGATCACCCGGGTCTTCCAACTGGAGAAACTCGACGGCATCAAGCTGCGGGACGAGTCGATGGTCGCCCGTGGCCAGAAACCCATGGGTGACCTGACCAATGCGTTGCACTTCAAGGTGTAGACGCACTTGCTCAAAAGCGACAAGCGCGCAGTTTTTCTACGCGCTTTCCCCGGTCAACCGCTACTGTGTGAGGGTGGGCATTCACCCCGCGCAGACGGGCTTTCGCTGACAGGGAATCATCCATGTTTAAACTCTCCAGGTTGTCCTTCACCCTGGCCGCACTGACCTTGAGTGCGGTCGTACACGCTGACATCACCGTACCGCTGGGTACCCCGCAACGGGTCACCCAGTTGTTCGCGTACCCGAACAATTGCAGCGTCATCTGCTTTCGTCCCTGGACGCTGGAGCAGACCGTCGAGCACTACCTGAACCAAAGCCTGCAACGAGACGGTTACAGCCGGGGCAAAGTCAGTGTAAAAACCGAGCATGACCAGGTGCTTGCCACCTTCAGCGGCGTGCCGGACGGTTACGGCCAGCCGCTGACCACCTTGCTCGACACCGCCGACCTGGCTTACCAGGGCGCCAGCAAGCTCAATGGCGATGGCAAGTGGCAGTTCAACTGGTACCTGTTCCTGCCGCTGGGCATGGCCCTGGAAAACCGCAAGAGCATCGAACTGCTGCACTTCCCGCCGGATTACTCCCTGACCCACTTCCAGGACTACCTGGAGTCGGCCACCACCGACCGCTGGGCGACCTTGCTCACGGCCAACGGCATCCCGGCGACCCAGACGCCGGAATACCAGACCATCATCGACATCGCGCCGATCGCCGCCCCCGCCACGGCGGGCAAGGACCTGGAAGGTGTGTACGGTTACTTCACCGACTACCAGACACGCATGGTCAAGGAGCTGAGCCTGCACGCGGGCGGCGCATTGCCGATGGTGGCTTTTGGGGCGCCAGTGCGCAGCTGGATCAAGCAGCAATACGGGCAAACCGTCGGTGTGTTGGGCCTGGCGCAGATCAGTCCGGCCGATGGCAGCCAGGTCGCCGTGCTGGGGGCCAACCACCCGAGTTACATCTGGTATGCCGCCAACCCCGACACGTATGACGGTGACGAGCAAAAGGCCGACGAGGCCGGCTTGAAGGTGATGGGCCAGGACTTGAGCGCCGCGTGCTGGCAGGCCTCGATGGGCCAGAAGCCCGCCAGCGATCCGAATGTGCAGCTCAAAGGCTGCATGAACACCTGGCAGGTAACACGCAAGGAGCAGACCTGCGAACTGTTCTACACCTCGATCCGCGAACTGACGCCCGAACAAGCGAACGCCAAGTGCGCCCAGCCCGCAATCAAGACTCAGCTAAGGCAATTGAAAAGCGCAGTGCCGGCACCGGCGGTTGATGCACCGGCGCTTTGACACAAGCCGCATACGGGGGAGTTTTCCTACAGAAAAAATAGCCAATTTCTACTGTCAGATTTGACAGTAGAAATTGGCGCTCACTTCAGCGAGTCTTGAGCCGCGCCCATCCGCTGCAAGACTGGCAGCCCAGACACCACCGGCAGGTCGATGCAGCCCCCTCCTGGAGAGTTATGAAAACTCAAGCCATGGATCAGGCTAAAACCGCTGTGAGTGACTGTCTTTACCCCTTCGCGACCGTGCTCACCGAACACGGCTACCCCCGCGCTTGCGACTATGAAGTGGTGCGTACCCGGGAGGGTTCAGGCAAAGGGATCAAGATGCGCGTCGCCTTTGATAGCCGCCTGCGCATCGCCAAGGTGTCCGGCTACGCGCTGAGCGAGCGGCGCCTGCATACGGTGCAGATGTCCTCGCGTATCCACTTGTACGACCCGTGGTTCTGCGGCTTGCTTTCGCACTCGTGCAACCCGAACGTATTTCTCGACATGACGTACCTGGAACTCTGGTCCGTTCAGCCGGTGCCCGCCGGCGCCCTGCTGACCATGGATTACGCCCACACCGAGGACGTACTGTTCCGACAGTTTCGCTGCCAGTGTGGCGAGCTCAACTGTCGGGGCTGGATCACCGGCATGAAGGAGCCGTTGAATGCCGAGGGTCAACAGTTCATGGAGCAGTGGCGCAAACGCAAAAGCCCTTAGACCGCTCCCAGCGGGCGCAGGCGGTATTGCGGCGGCAATTGCTCGAAGCCACTGATGGTGGCGTTCAGGCTTTTCCAGCGGCCATCCTTGATTCCGTAGATACAGCCGTGAACCGACAGGCTCTGCCCACGGTGCCAGGCGTTTTGCACAATGCTGGTATGGCCGACGTTGGCCACTTGCTGGATCACGTTCAACTCGCACAGGCGGTCGACGCGTTCCTCTTCCGTGGGCAACTGGGCCAGCACATCGCGGTTTTCGTAGTACAGGTCACGGATGGTGCGCAGCCAGCCGTCGATCAGGCCCAACTGGTTGTCCTGCATCGAGGCGCGTACACCGCCGCAGCCATAGTGGCCGGTCACCAGGATGTGTTTGACCTTGAGCACGTCAACCGCGTACTGGATCACCGACAGGCAATTGAGGTCGGTGTGCAGCACCACGTTAGCAACGTTGCGATGCACAAACAGGTCGCCCGGCAGCATGCCGACGATCTCGTTGGCCGGTACGCGGGCATCGGAACAGCCGATCCACAGGTATTCCGGGGTTTGCTGGCGGGCAAGCTTGGCGAAGAATTCGGGATCTTCCTGTTTGATCGCATCTGCCCAGCGTTCGTTGTTATCAAGCAGGTCTTGTAGTTCGTTCATCAGGGAAAGCCTCAGGAATGATGCGCAGCTTTGACAGACGACCGCCCATCCGGGTCACGCCGATAATTAAAGATAGCCGGCCGGTAATTTCTTGAATCTTGGGGAGCCATGCCTGTCCACACACTATAAGCCCCACAGTATGAGGAATCGCCATGACTGATTCACGACGTCCATTCGGCGCCACCCAACCGGAGCCGATTGATGACAACGAAGACCGCATGGGCTCCATGCGGGAACTGGATTTTGACAAGGAAGAGCCGACGGCGGAGATCGGCGACGAGATTCCACCTCGTGAACGCGAGCATCTGATGCCCGACGAGCGGGTACGCGAGGCTGGGATGACTGGGGCTTCCACCGCTGATCATGAATCAACCGATGATGATATGAGCCCGGAAACCCTGATCCGTGAGGACGGCGCACGGGATGCCCAGGAAGAAGGTGAAGATGGACAGGCCGATTGGGACCTGAGCATAGTCGATGAAGACGAGATTGGCGGCGGCAATGGCCTGGATGAGGCCGAACTGGCCGATATCGATCCAGTAGACGGCAACCGCTGACACTCTGCCGAACTAGATGTGGGAGCGGGCTTGCTCGCGAAGGCGGTGTGTCAGTCATTACATCTGCCGACTGGACCACCGTATTCGCGAGCAAGCCCGCTCCCACATTGGGCACTGCGTTTAGTCGACCAGGGTGCAGGCCATCACGACCGCATCTTCACGACCACCGACGGCGGGGTAATAATCCCGCCGACGGCCAATCTCGTTGAAACCGTAACGCTCATACAGCCGGAACGCGCCGGTATTGCTGTCGCGCACTTCCAGGAAACATTCCCGCGCCTTGGCCTCGTAGGCCCGGGACATCAGGTGCTCCAACAGGCTCAAACCCAGGCCACGGCCCTGGTTTTCCGGCTTGACGGTGATGTTCAGCAAATGCGCTTCATCGAGGATGATCTGCACCACCCCGTGGCCCACCTGCTGCTCACCTTCGAACATCAGCCAGATCTGGTACTTGCCCAGCCCGTCGAGAAAAATCCCGCGGGTCCAGGGATGGCTGAACGCTGCGTATTCGATCTTCAGTACAGCGTCGAGGTCCGCCTCGGTCATCGGGCGGAAAGATAAAGCTTCACTCATCGGTACTTTTCCAGCGCGCCATCAGCCGGCGCATGGCTTGCCAGACATCAGCCTTACGCTGTGGCTCTTCCATTAATAGTTCCAGGCCCGGCAGGGCCCAGACAGAGCCCAGGCCTTCGACCTGCAGTTCGCGGTACCAGGCCTCGGCATTCGCTTCACCGGCAAAACGCACGGCGGGCAGGCCGATCAGCCACAGGCACACGCAGGGTTCGTCTTCCAGGCGCGCCGAGACAAAACCTTGCACAAAATCCCGCGCGGCTTCCGGCCCCTGGTCCATGGTGCCCCGGGCCAGCAGCGGCCAGCGCACCGGTTCGCCGACGATTTGCGGGCTGTCGGGCAGGCCGGCGGCGCGCAACATGTCCTTGAGCAGCAGATAGGCCGGGTCGCGGGTCTGGAAGCGCTCGCCGGTGGGCAACTCCACCAGCAGCAGGCATCGCCCGGCCCGCAGCAGTTGCAGGGCAAAGCGCGGCGGCGGCACGACCGGAGCCTTGACCACGGCAGGTGCCTCTTCGGCGACGACCGGCTTGGCCACCGGCGATGGGCGCGGCACTTCGACCTTTGGCCGGACCACCGGGGTTTCTGCCACGGGCTTGACCAGCGGCACCGGCGCAGCCGCCTCCTCACCCGAAGGCTCGAAAGCCTCGAACGGTTCCGGGGCCTCCAGCAACTCGGGCCGCGAGGGGGCGGCGAATGGTAATTCAGTGCGCGGCAGCCAGTTGACCACCTGCATGGCGGTCAAGTAAGCGCGACGTCGGGACTCGATAAGCAAAGGTCGGCCACTTGTGGATAACTAAAGAACGGGGATTCTACCGCCCTTCGACGAAGATCGCCCGCAGTTGATCGTTCCGGTGAGCGCCTCACGACCGGCTGTGGATAAATCCCACCCCCGATGCAGTACAATCGCTGCTTTTAATCGCTAACCAGCCGGCCATTCCGATGATCGAACCCAAGCGCGTCTTGCGCGCCCTCGCCGAACACTGGGCCCTGCTTGAGCCACTGTGCGAACACTTCGACCAAGGCACCCTGAGCCTCAGCGAACTGCGCGCCCAACTGGCTGCCCAACAACTGGACAGCACGCCACAGGACATCACCAGCCTGCTGGACGTGTGGATTCGCCTGGATATCCTGGTGCCTGTCGCCAAGAGCCCGAACCGCTTCGAGCTCAACGCACAGATCCACGACTTCCTGGCGTATCTTCGCAAGGAGCACCGGCTCGGCCTGTGCCTGGAGATCGAAGCCTACCTGCGCCACCTTGAGCGCCTGGCGGGTTATATCCAGGACGCCTTCGACATCCGTGACGGCCATGACCTGGCGCGCCAACTGCGCCTGCTGGACATGCGCGTGCGGGACGTGCTGAAAAAACTCGCCAACGACGAACAGGCCCTCGCGGCCGTAGCCGACCGCGCCAAGACCAGCGACCGGCAGATCCCGTTGCGCCAGCGTTACGCCGAAGTCCTGGCGACCTGGGACGAATACGTCGAACCGATGATTCAGTTGGTGAACGCCGACGGCGCCTTCGAACAAGGCGTGCGCAAGGTCGAGAACGTGCTGTTGCGCATGCTCACCGAACAGCAGCGCCTCGGCCACCTGGTGGACGACGACATGCTGCTGCGCACCCATGCGCGCATCCTCGAAATGCAGACCAGCGCTCAACTGACCTTGCGTCACGCCCGGGAACTGCTGCTGCCGTTGCGGGAAGAAGCGCGCCGGCACAACGCCGTGACCCGTGGCGCGGCGCTGGCCTTGTCGGCGATTCGCCGCAAGGGCCTGGACGCGGTGCCGCAAGCGGCGATGCCGATGTTCACCCGGCCGCAAAGCACCTTTCTGGGCAGTGCCAGCCAGGTTGAAGCCTACGTGTACGCCTTGGCCAACTTCGAACCGAAGCCGGCGCGTTTCCCCAAGGCGCACAAATCCCACAAGGGCGAAGCCCCTCGCGCACCGCGCACGGTCAAGGAAATGCTCGAGCGCTGTGAAGACGCGCTGCCGATGCCCGACCTGATGACCTGGCTGCTGGAGCAGGAACCGGACGGCGCAACCGACGAGTTGCTGTACTGGTTCTCACGCCTCTCGCGGGAGAAACGCTTCAAGCGCGAACGTCTGGAACGGCGGGATTACCACACTCACGAGCACCAGGTCAGCCTGCGCTCATTCGCCCTGCTTCCAGCCAGTATTGATACGGCCGGGAATTCTGCGAGCACCCCTCATGCATCTTGATCTATCCGAACTGTCCCAGCTGGCGCCGATCTTTCGCGAGCTGTTCAAGGGTTACCACGTCAGCCGCCGCGACCCGGAGCTGTACGCCCAACTGTCGAACTTCCAGGACCAGTACCGCACGCTGTTCAAGGCCCTGGGCTTTGAGCTGGTGTGCGACACCCGGGGTTTCTACTACTTCGTACCGGACTCGGCCGTGGCTGCCGCGCAGGTCAACAAGACCGCCCAGCGCCTGGCGTTGTTCACCTTCATCATCGTCGAGCACCTGGCCGACCAGGGCCGCGACCCGATCGCTGTGCTTGACGGTGGCAGCCTGGGCCGTGATGAGCTGCCGTCGTTGCTGGAAAAGTACCGCGACCTGTTTATCCAGGCCGAAGTGACGACCGTTGAGGAACTGGAAGAAAAAATCATGCGCCGCATGACCCAGCTGGGTTTTGCCAGTGAAGAGAACGGTATCTACCGCTTCCTGCCGCCGATGCACCGCTTCCTCGATGTGTGCCTCTCGGTGCAGCAGGACCGTGACCTCGCCGCGAGTATCCACAGCGTATTGCCGCTGCCAGCCCCGGTGATCATCGACGAGGACAGCGATGAGAAACTGCTGAAGACCGATGACCCGCTGGACTTGAGTGACTTCGCAGAAGAAAGCGAAGAAGACGCCCTGGCCCGTGCCATTGCCGAAGAACAGGAGACCGACGCATGAGCAAGGAACGCTACGGCATTCGCCGCTTCGCCCTTTTGAACACCGCCGGTTACAGCCTGGGGTTGTTCCCGCTGGAAGAACCGCTGTCGGTGTACGGCGCGAACAACCTCGGCAAATCGGCCTCGATCAACGCCTTGCAGTTCCCGATTCTGGCGCGCATGTCGGACATGAGTTTCGGCAAGTACACCCTGGAGCAATCCCGGCGTTTCTACTTTGCTACCGACACCAGCTACATCCTGGTGGAAGTGGCACTGCCCCATGGCCCACACGTGATCGGCGTGGTCGGTCGCGGCCCGGGCGGTGGTTTCGGTCACCAGTTCTTTGCCTACGCGGGCAAGCTGGACCTGGCGCACTACCAGAAGAACGACACCTGCCTGCGCCAGAAAGAGCTGTTCACCAACCTTGAGCGCGAAGGCCTGAAGGCTTACGAACTGAAGCCGGATGAACTGCGACGTTTGCTGGTGGGCGGCCATACGTCGATCCCGCTGGACCTGACCCTGATTCCGCTGCGCTCCACCAGCGAGCAGAGCCTGAAGACCTTCCGTGCGCTGTTTATCAACTTGCTGCACATGCGGGAAATTACCGCGGCCAAGTTGAAGCAACTGTTCCTGGATGCGTTCGAACACAGCCTGCGTTCCGGCAGTGTCGATTACATCGCGGCGTGTGAAGAAGCCTTCCGTGATGTACGACGCATGGAGCAGGACTACAACTCATTGGTAGCCGCCGGGCCGCTGGTGGAAGCGCTGTCCAATGGCGTGAAACAGCGGGAAATCCTGCGGGGCAAACTGCATCGCCTATCGCCGCTGCTGGATTCGTTGTTGGGCACTTGGTCGGACTACGCCAGTGCGCGCAAGGAAGAGCTGACGATCCAGGCCGAGCATTACCGCAACGAGCAAGACGCACTGCAAAACGACCAGCGCGGCGGCACTCAGGAGCTGATGCGCCTGGAGCGGGAAATCAGCGGCATTCAGCGCTGGCTCGGTGAACTGTCGGTGCTCAAGCATCGCTTCGCCCTGGTGGATGACGTCAAGGTGCTGGAGCAGCAACTGCTGGCGGCCAAGGATGCTCACGATGAATTGGCCGGGGCCTTGGCGCAGTCGCGTCAGTTCAGCGCCGAGGATTTGGACGAGCGTCTGCGGGACCTGGAAAAACGCTTGAAGTCGGTGAAACAGCAACTCGATCACGCCGACAACAACAGCTACGCCAAGCTGCGGGAAGAATTCTCGCAGCAGGATGTCGAGCGTCTGATGCGCCTGTTCAACAGTTCGCTGTTCAGCTTGCCGCTGGGTGAGCATGGCATCACGCTGGACGAGGAAGGCCTGTGGGTGAAATCCCTGGAGCAGATTCTCGATGGCTTCAAGGGCGAGCGTTTTGAAGTGCCGGGACTGGCCATCGACATCTCGCACATCGAGCCACCGGCGTTGCAGGCCCTGGCTGACCGCGCCGCGTTGCGTGACCAGAAAGAACGCCTGGAAAAAGAACTCAAGCAACTGAAAACCCAGCAAGCCGTGGCGGCTGACCGCGCGGCGAGCAAGACCCAGACTGAAGCCCTGTACCAACAGGTATTGGACGCACAGAAGGCGCTGGAAGATTTCCGCCGCTCGCAAACCCTGAGCGCAGAAGAAGGCGAGAAGCTGGAAAGCCTTGCGCAGATGGAAGCGGCCCAGGACGAATTGAAGCGTTCCAGCGATGCGTTTACCGAACGCGTCCAGCAACTGTCGGCCAAGCTGCAACTGGTAGGCCGCCAGATTGGTGATATGGAAGCCAAGCAGCGCACGCTGGATGACGCGTTGCGTCGTCGCCAACTGCTGCCGGCGGACTTGCCGTTTGGTACGCCGTTCATGGATCCGGTCGACGACTCCATGGAAAACCTGCTGCCACTGCTTAATGACTATCAGGACAGTTGGCAAGGTCTGCTGCGCGCTGATGGCCAAATCGACGCACTGTATGCACAGGTGCGCCTCAAGGGCGTGGCCAAGTTCGACAGTGAAGACGATATGGAGCGCCGCCTGCACCTGCTGATCAACGCTTACGCGCACCGTACCGATGAAGCCCTGACGCTGGGCAAGGCGCGGCGTGCGGCGGTCACCGATATCGCGCGCACCTTGCGCAATATCCGCAGCGACTACGACAGCCTTGAGCACCAGTTGGCGTTGTTCAACCGCGAGATCAACAAGCGCCAGGTGTCCAACCTGCAGAGCTTCCGCATCGTGCTGGCGCCGAACAAGGAAGCCCTCAAGCATATCGACCAGATCATCCACAGTGCCGGTCAGTATGAAGAGGGTGAAACCCTGTCGGTCTTCGACCTGAGCCAGAGCGCCGAGCAGGACAACAAGAACGAGGAAGCCAAGGAATACCTGGCGCGCCTGGTTGCGGCCAACCACAACCAGTTGGGCCTCAAGGACTTGTTCGAATTGGCGTTCGAGATCACCAAGGTCAACGGCCAGCCAATCATTCACACCGACATTGATGGCGCCGCCTCCAACGGCACCACCATGACCATCAAGGCGCTGACCAACATGTACTTGTTGCTGCACTTGATGGACCGCGACCAGGCAGGTCGTGTGCGCTTGCCGTACTACCTCGACGAGGCGGCGGATATCGATGAGAAGAACCAGGCGGCGTTGCTGGAAACCAGCTTGCAGCTGGGCTTCGTGCCGATTCTGGCCAGTGTGAAGCCGCAGGTGTCCGCCCAGGTGGCGATTGACCTGGAAGGCGGCAGCGGGCCGAACGGGATCTACATTGATGAGGCAGACTGGAAATACATCCGTCGTCACGATGTGGTGAAGGCGACGGTGAATGTGCAGGCGGATGAACCGGAGTTGGACGAGGTTTAATCAGCCGCGCTGAAATGCAAAAAGGCCGCGATCTTTTGGATCGCGGCCTTTTTTTTGGTGTTCTTGAGGGCCTCTTCGCGAGCAAGCCCGCTCCCACATTCAATCGGGTTCCTTCAGGGGGAACTGGGTCGAATGTGGGAGCGGGCTTGCTCGCGAAGGCCGCGCCTCGGTCTATTTGCCGAGTGGGATTTTAGGTGCCCAGGTCAGCCATTCGTCTTCGAACTTGTCGAACAGCGGGAAGGTTTGCTGGGGTCGAGCGGCATTCCCCATGCGCTCGCCGTCTGGCGTGGCAAAGGCGATGCCGCCGGCGACCAAGGTCTCCAGGGATTCGGTGCGTACCGTCGCGCCTTTGAACAGGCCGAAGTCGAGACCGAAACCGCTGGTGTTCCAGAACCGGCTGCCACTGCGCACCAGCGGCGCGTACTTCGGCTCGATCAGGATATGGATCAGCACGCGGTCGGCGGTCTGGCCCAGCTCGTAGCCTGTGACCTTGCCTACCGTGACTTCGCGGTAGGTGACCGGCACACCTTCCTTCAGCGAACCGCGGCGCGCCGCACTGAGCACCAGGCTCAAGCCCGCGTCCTGATGGACCGCTTCAGGCGGTTGGTCGAGGGCAACGAAGCTCTTTTGCGGGCCGGCGTTTTTTGCTGCGGGCTGCACTTCGATGTACTGACCGGTGACCAGGGTTTCCAGATTCGACGTTTTCATTAGCCCCAGTTCTGGCTTGACCACCCAGAACTGACTGCCGGCCCGGGCGATGCGATCTGCCACTTGGGTGATGCGCGCGCTGAGCAGGACCGATTGCATGTCCGCGCTCAAGTCGACGCTTTCGATCTTGCCGACGTCGAGGCCTTTGAAGCGTACCGGCGTACCTGGGCGCAGACCGTCGGCGCGGTCGACCTTGATGGTCACCAATGTACCGTGCTGGTTGGCGGCTTCGCGGTCCGGGAACAGACGGAAACGCGGGATACGCTTTTTCAGCGGTACATTCGGCTCCGGGGTTTCGAAGGCGATACCGCCGGCCATCAGGCTGGCCAGGGATTCGCTTTTCACCTGGATGCCGCCGGTAAGTCCGCCGGTCAGGGTCACGCCGCTGGCATTCCAGAATCGGGTCGAGCCGTTGACCAGGCCTTCGTACTCTTTCTCGATATGGACGCCAATCACCAGTTGCTTGTTCTTGCGGGAGAACTGGTAGCTCTGTACGGAACCGACCTTGACCTGCTTGTAGAGGATCGGGCTGCCGACATCCAGGGAACCGAGGTTGTCGGTGAACAGCACCATGTGCAGGCCGGGGGAACGCAGGTCCAGTGGCGGCGCCTTGGCCCGGGCGACGTACTCCCGTTGTGGCGCGCTGCCCTTGTCGCCGGGACGGATGGCGATGTAGTTACCTTTGACCAACGCTTCCAGCCCGGTGATGCCGGCCAGGGAGATGGACGGCTTGACCACCCAGAATTGGGTGTCCTGGACGAGGTAGTCTTCGGCCAGTGGGTCGAGGGTCAGCTCGGCATTGGCGCTGGAAAGGTCCGGGTCGATCTTCAGGGTTTTCAGGCTGCCGACCTGGATGCCTTTGTACATCACCGGCGTGCGACCCGCCTGGAGACCTTCGAAGTCGGTGAGTTTGACTTTGACCTTGATGCCTGCGGCTGCTGCATCGAAGTCTTCATACAGGCGGAACGGCAGGCTCGGGTCCGTCGGCGGGCTGTCCTTGCGGTTCTCTGGCGTGGCGAAGGCGATACCGCCGGCAACGATGCTGGCCAGGGATTCACTGCGCACTTTTACGCCGGAGAGGTTGGCGTCGATGCTGATGCCGCTGGCGTTCCAGAAACGCGTGTGTTTGCGCACCAGGCTGGCGTAGGTCGGCTCGATGTAGACCTTGATTTCAACGGTGGTCTGGTCTTCGGAGAGCAGGTAGCTTTTGACCTGGCCGACCTGGATCTGCTTATAGAACACCGGGCTGCCGCGGTTCAGCGAGCCGAGACGATCGGCTTTGATCGTCAGGTGCAGGCCGGGCTTGGCGTCGGATAAGGGCGGTTCTTCAGACAGGGCCTTGAACTTGCGCGTCGGCTCACCATCGCCCGGGCTGGCAGCGATGTAGTTACCCGAGACCAGGGTTTCCAGCCCAGTGATCCCGGCCAGGCTGACACTCGGCTTTACCAGCCAGAAGCGGGTGTTGGTCTTGAGGTATTGCTCCACGTCCTTGTTCATCTCGATGGTGGCGATCACCCCGCGATTGTTACCTTCGTCATCCAGGGCCAGTGTTTTGACCTTACCCACGGACATGCCTTTGTAGACCACTTCGGTCTTGTTGGCCTGGATGCCTTCGCCGCTTTCAAAGCGAACCTGAATCTCGATACCTTGCTGGTTGTACGCACGCCATCCCAACCAGCCACCGATGATCAGGGCAATCAGGGGCAGCACCCAAATGGCCGACCAGTTGGAAGCTGGGCGGGTTTTAGCCTTAGGCAAATCACTCATGGTCGTCGTCCGACTCCGTGTTATCCCAAATCAGTCGGGGATCGAAAGTTACTGCGGCAAGCATCGTCAAGATCACCACACTGGCGAACGCCACGGCACCGAGATTGGCCTCGACACTGGCAAGTCGCCCAAAGTTTACGACCGCCACCAGGATGGCAATCACGAAGATATCCAGCATGGACCAGCGGCCAATAAACTCGATAAAGCGGTACATGATAATGCGTTGTTGCGCGGAAAGTGGTTGGTGACGTTGTACCGAGAACAGCAGCAGCCCAATACCCACCAGCTTGAAGGTGGGTACCAGGATGCTGGCGATAAACACTACAGCGGCGATCGGGAACATTCCGTGCTGCATCAGTTGGATAACGCCGGACATGATGGTGCTCGGATCGCCCTGCCCCAGGGAGCTGACGGTCATGATCGGCAACAGATTGGCCGGGATGTACAGGATGGCTGCGGTGATCAGCAGCGCCCAGGTGCGCGTCAGGCTGTTCGGCCGGCGAGCGTGAACCAGTGCACCGCAACGGGTGCAGGTTTGCTCGTCGGTGTCCGGGTCTTGTTTGTTTAGTTCATGGCATTCGGTACAGATCAGAATGCCCGCATCAATCGCCCGCATGAGCATCCTCTCCTGATAGCGCTTCCCAGATCTGGTGAGGTGACATCACCACCTCCAGCAGTATCTGGACCATTAACAGACTTACGAAGCAGGCCAGGCCAAGCCCAACGGTGATGGTCGCCATGTCGGCCAGTTTTACGATCGCCACCAGCACGCCCATCAGGTAGACCTCGAGCATCCCCCAGTCTTTCAGATGGTGGTAGATGCGATAAAACAGCAGCCCGTAGCTACGGCCAATGTTCCAGCGAATGCTCAACAATACCGCCAGCTGGCACAGGAGCTTGAGCAATGGAATGCCCATGCTGCAGAGGAACACCACCACGGCGACGCCTTGCATACCGGTGTCGAACAGACCGACCACGCCGGTCCATACGGTGTCCTGCGAGGACTGCCCGAGTAGATTGAGCTGCATGATGGGTAAAAAGTTCGCGGGGACGTACAACAATAGCGCGGCAATCACTAACGCCAGGCTTCGTTCAACGACGTTGTGGCGGTGAGCATACAGCTCGTAGCCGCAGCGTGGGCATTGGGCCTTTTCACCGCGGGCAAGCTCCGGCTTGCGCATCAGCAAGTCGCACTCATGGCATGCCACGAGTTCGTCCAGCGGTAAGTCTGACACCTCGAGGGTATCAACCGGGTCGGGCATATAGGGCTCGGACTCTAAAAAAGGTTAGGTGCCTATTCTAGTGTTCTGGTTCAGAAATAACTGTGCAAATTTGTCGGGGTGCCGCTGTATATCGAGCATGTCGGTAAGTTTCCGACCGCCCAAAACAAAACCCCTGATTGCGTTAGCAATCAGGGGCTTCGGAATTTAATCTTGACGATGACCTACTCTCACATGGGGAAACCCCACACTACCATCGGCGATGCATCGTTTCACTGCTGAGTTCGGGATGGGATCAGGTGGTTCCAATGCTCTATGGTCGTCAAGAAATTCGGGTACTGAGTCGTGACCAGATGGCCTCGCTTCAGCAAATTGGGTATGTGATAGCTTTCGGTGTTTGTGAGATTCGAACTTTCGGTTCGTTTCGTCTTCACACACCGCAATCTGGTGCTCTTTCGCTTTTCAGCTCGAAGCATACAAATTGCTTGGGTGTTATATGGTCAAGCCTCACGGGCAATTAGTATTGGTTAGCTCAACGCCTCACAGCGCTTACACACCCAACCTATCAACGTCGTAGTCTTCGACGGCCCTTCAGGGAACTCAAGGTTCC